>DAOLFJ010000147.1:0-11209 GCA_035326365.1 Saprospiraceae bacterium
TCAAAAAATAGCTAAACCGAAAAAACTCGCTTTTGTAATTTGCATCTCGTAATTGGCTTTAGTACCACTACGTACATGATCACACGTTTAAACTTTAGTTTTAGCTCGAACAGTTTTCGCTTCTTAACGCCATTTTATGAAGTTTTGACTAAAAATGAAAAGGACAATCCAACTTTGTAAATGGCATTTGAGCATTGATTAGTTTTTCTTTTTTCAATAAAATTCTGTGAGTATCTGAAAATCAAGTTTAATTATTTAAAATTCAGTCTTTTATGTAAAAATATGATACAAATATTTATGTATTTTATACAAATAATTAGATAGATAAAAACTTCGAAACTTTAGTTATATATCCATTCTAGTAATTTCTTAGAACCAATAATATGTCCCGTCCTAAAACAATTGATTTTTGATATTCAATTGTTTTCTACCCTGCACTCTTAATTTAAATAAATGATTATAAAATTATGTTTTACATGTTTGCTCTCCAAAATACACTTCGGAGTGGACCTAATAATTTATATGCTATGATGCATCCATAAAACGATAATAAGCGTATTATTCTTTGATCTCTATCTCACTTATATTGACAAGCTTACCTGATGGAAGGATTCTGATACCATTAAGTTCCACTTGTTTTATGTAGATTTGACCACCATTGTTATTTAATGTTCCGTCAATACTGAGACCATCTTCTGATGAGTTTTTGATGATACATTTACCTAAGTTATTACACAGTCCTGATATTTTGGCAGCGGATTGTGTATTGGTGTTAAATCCATTGATATAAAGTTCTGCATTTGGTGCTATTTCTAAAATGGATAAAGATCCTACTAGAATGCTTTTAATGTACGCTCTATTGGTCAATAATACTTTATGTGGCGTGTTTATAACCACATGTTGACAGGGTAGGGGCAGGAATCCTTGTCCCCAATTTCCTACATCTTCCCATGATGAACCATCACCATTACCTGTCCAATAAACGGTATCACCTGTCTCTATTCTGCCATCACAATCATTGTCTTTTCCATCACATATTTCAAGACCACCAGGATATATGCTTGCATCATTATCATTACAGTCAATATCGCTACAATATCCATCACCATCGTTATCTATGGCTGCTATATCGTTACTTCCTACGCACGATGGGCAAGTCATCTGAACAAGTTTGACACTTAATTCATCAAAATAGCTATCATTATCTGTACCTGTTAGTCTTGTCCCTTTTAATACCACTCTCAAATATCTCGTACCACTAGGAATCAAAGTGGAATTAGATTTCTGTGTCCAAGTTCCATTAAGATTAGAGATGATAGGAGACGTGGAGATGATGTTTTGTCCCGTATTCAGAAACTCTATGTACATTTCTGGTTTATCATTATTGGTCGCAAAAGCTCTCATATATGCACTATATAAAACCTCATACAAACCTTGGTCAATATCATTTGCATAGGTAGTAATATCTATAGTCTGTGTGCCAAAACCTACTATTTGTTCATTAGCACAAACACCACCTATCGCAAAAAATCTACTACCACTGTAGACAGGCACAGAATTACATTCATTATCAAGTAAAGACTCTATTTCTCCAGTCCAATTATTTAGTCCAGCTTCTGCACCTGCATTGAGTAATAAATTATTGTTAGGACTATTGCTATTTTGTTTGGTATGAAATATCAATGGTTCTGACCATTCACTCCAGTTTAAAAATTGGTCTCTATATCGTACCCGCCAATGATAGGTTTTATTTGCTGTCAAAGAAGTCACCTCTAAATCAGTGAGATCATCACCCGCTTGTGTATTCACTTCATTGTACCAATTTTGGGATTGCGTCCAATATTCAATGACCTGATTGCTTTGAAAATTTCCATCTTCCACCAGCTGCCAATGTGAAGCTTGATGCGTATTTTCAGGATCATAAAATGTAGACGCATTAAGTTTGACACAAGATACAATAATAGAGTCCACAGCAGGATAGATTCCTACAGGTTTTTGTGGTGCAAAATCATATCTTTTGATATTTATTTCATCTGAAAGCGTGTTGTTTTCTGTTATATTCTGATCACCACGCGAAAATCTTCTCAATCGGAATGATGGATCAGGGCCTGCTTCTACTTGCATCAAAACAAAACCGTATTCATCTTCACTGATGACAAATTCGTCATAGTCGGCATTAGGAAATTCGCCCCAATTATCTATTGCTCCACCGGCTGTAGCCACATTGACCCAAAGGTGGTTATGGTCTCTAGATTGTCCCCGTGAGTAAGCGTGCGTATGACCAAAAAAATGAAGAGAAGGTTTGTGATAAGTAGTGGAGAATAATTCCATTTTTGTAATGATATCTCCCGTAAAATCCAACTCTCCAGGCACCCATAATTCAGATTTGTATGGATGATGCAACTGGGCAAAGACAAAGTCAATATCAGGATCGGCACCAGCTTCGTCAAGCACTGTCTGTAGCCAAGTAAGCTGAGTGGATAGTTGGGCCGCAGGACTATTTGAATTAAGACCTATGACCCTAACATTGGAAAAATCTTTGTACCACCATTCTTCGGGATTGGATGGAGACCCGTTAAGCGGCAAAGTAAAATACTTCAGAAAATTAGGTAATCCGTCACCATAATATTCATGATTGCCAGGTACAGGATACATCGGCACATAAGTCGTCAAGGAATCCGCTAAGTCAAAAAAATCACTTTTCCATGTACCATAGTTACCACCTGTTTGCACAAGGTCACCCGGTATCAATATCCCTTCTAGATCAGATACACCATTTGTTAGCGCTGTATCTACGACTGGAATAATACCATTTTCTACTAGGTTTTTGTAGACATTTGGATTGCCTCCATCACGCTGTATGTCTGACATTGCTATGAAATTAGTTTTTTCGTTAGAGTTTTTTGATGGTTGCGTCGTAAAGTTATAAACCCTAGAAACAGTTCCAGATGCCATTCTGACGCGGTAATAATATTTGCTAGATGGTGACAGGCCATTGATTGCCGCAGCATGAATTCTGGTATTAACATTCCCTACAATGATCGTACTATTGGCAGTAAGATTAAGGGTAAATGGCGACGTACCATAATCTACAAAACCATTTCCTACTCCGTCCGCTTCCCACATTACGGTCATTTTATCTGGACCACCATCTTGTAGATAAGGTTTCACGATGATGGTCTGTGCAAATAAAATATTAGGGCAAGTTAAAAGTATAAATACGAGATAGAAATATATTTTGGGGCTCAAGATGTTTTGTGTTAAATTTTGACAATTTTGTTTGTTTTTACCTTACCATCATTTTCAATTTGAACATGATAAATACCAGAAGGGTATGAAGTCAGATCTATCTTGGCGGTTTGTCCTATGATATCGATATTATTTAAAACTTCTCCGTAGATTTTATAACCCAAATGATTGAAGATAGTAATACCAGTTTGTCCGCTCACACCTTTAATGTCTATAGAAACTTGGTCTGATGTCGGATTAGGATGTATATTGATGGAAATATCTGACCCTAAATCATCTACACTATTGATAATGCCTGTGGTGAAATTATAAGTAAACTCGCCTCCAAAATCAGGATTAAATGTCAAAAATCCGCTATCTCCACTTTTAATTCTGATAAAGCCATTCCCATCGCCATTAGCCCACCAACTAATGCCATCATCATCTGAATCTAAAAATTGTAACTTGAAGCATCCACTCAATCCGCGCACTGTATCTTGATAAGTCGTATTGGGTTGTAAATTGGGTTTACTACTTAGCACTATATTGCCAGCATCATTTTTTAAGGTCCAGCTTGTTTCTTGTGGTTGGCTATTGGTCCTCATAGATATGATGATATCTCCATCCAGGTGATCAGATGGAATGAAGTTTGACACAAGTTTATCATTACTTTGATATTGGTCTTGTGTATTATTTGGATTGGAAGTATAGGCTATAAAACGATTTCCAGATTGCCATTCGGATGCTGGTAAGTTAGGTAAAACAACATTTGCTGTTTGGAGGAATTTTAAATTTCCTGTCCAAGTATATTTTTTAAGTGTTTGTCCTTCGATGCCATACCAAATGTCAACAGATGTCAAAACATTGCTACCATTATTTCTGATGATCACCTCTGATGAAGCACAAACAGGATTGACACGTTCGTATTGAACATTTGATGATGGAGAGACAATGGTCAAGATGGCAGCATCGTTTTGGAAATTGATATCTCCATATTTTACCAATTGGGTGGCTATAATGTATCGGCTGTCACCAGATGCAGTATTTAAACCATAGTCAATGGTAAATGGACTACCTGACGTGACAAAAGGCATGATTTCATATTCATTTAATACACTAGGCTCTCCAGGACACCATCCTGCTCTATCGTAAACCCAAGTACCTCCTTGTGGATAAACAGGATTTTCGGAACATTCTTTCCAAACTTGCCATGAAAATTCCGATGAGCCGCCATTTACATTGATAGAGTGATTGCGTGGGATAAACTCACCTTCTTGGCCGTGTCCAGTGGTGGTGACACGTACTTTCATACTTTTTACATTAGCGTCTGTTGCTAGTGTTCTAGCTTCTAGATGCGCATTATTTAGTATGGAAGTGTATCCATAAGATGCTACTGGCCAGATCGGTTGGATAGATTGTACATTTCTTACTGGTGTTCCTTTGATAAAAGCAAATCTTATATCTATTTCTTCCTGCCATTCACCACCTTTGTCCATATAGAATCTTTTGCTATTTTTCAATATAGGGCCGAAATCTGTCATGTCAAATAACCATGTTTTACCTGATAAACCGAAATCAAGGCCTATACCATATGGTGTCACAAAGGACATTAATTCAAATACGGAAGGAAACTTATTGTAATATATTAAATCTTCAATAAAGATGATGTCTTCTTCCATGACTTCGACCTCATCTATGATTTCACCGTCTTCGTTGTAGACGGGGAAAATGCCTGATGCCCAATAATATACAGTATTACCTTCTACTAAACTATTATTGACCACACTGTAGGCAGTCACTTTGTTTGGTGTGTTCATAATGGAATCTCTCACTGCTACATCACTTGACTGTAATGAAAAATTACCTTTTATGAAGGCCATCTCAGGCCTAGATGTTATTGGCTCAAATCCCTTAAAAATATCTGCACCTCTGAATGATCGCCATTCAGGATTTCCTTTTATTGTGGCAGTAGCACCAAAGACTGATTTATCTGTTATTGTTTGGTTTTCACCATCATTTAAGTTGTAATATGCCACTAGATTTTGTGAAAGATTATCTAGTGTTTGTGCAGATTGATACATGATAGCCTTGATTTCAGCTGCGGTCAACTCTTTGTCCCAAACTGTAAAATCATCTACGCCACCATGGTAAGGTACATTTAAATTATTGTCTGAGCCAATGTTGAATTTTTTGATATCTATTGGTTTGTTTTTTCCATTTGCTGAATGCCAAAGAACGCCATTCAGATATATTTTCATGCTACCTGTACCAGTATTTTTTGTAAAAGTCCAGTGTTGCCATGACCCTTCATAATTGGATACTAATGCAGGTTTGTCTATTCTGTCATAACCCGAACCATCATTGCCACAGTCCCAATAAACTCGCCCATCTGACCAAGGTAAATGTACATTGAGTTGACGATTATTGTTATTATCTACGGCATGAAAAATGGAGTTATTTGCTGGCAAAACATTAGCGTTTCCTTTTGACCAAAAAGCAATGGTTATTTGACTTTTGATATTGGACATCGATGTGGTAGGGATTTCTAGAGATGCCTGTGTGTTAAATTCTATATAACTATCCTTTTTGCTATTTGTATACCCATTAAAAGAAGGACTAGAACTTCCTTTTAAAGTGAAATTTAATAACTGTTCGTCACCTGAAGTATGCGAAATTTCGATAATGAAGTTGTCTGATCCATTCCAAGCAAATGACTTATGAAAAACAACATCATTGGTTCCTACTGAAGGGAATGAAACTTCTCTATTTACTACTTGTTCGAAGGTGGCACTTTGTATTGTTTCTGGATTTATAGAACTTGCAGTTGTTCTAGCTATTTTTATTTTCATAAACCCTAAACTGCCTGGGTTCACGACGTCAAATCTTAATCCAGCTATTGCACCTTGAGTCAGTCCAGAGACATCAGATGCTTTGATGAAGTAATATGCTTTTTGGGCTTTATTATCGTTGTAAAGAATATTTGTCGATTGAGTGCCAGAAGCAACAGGGAAGTATGATTTGTTTGTAGACGAAGTGATGTTTACATTAGTCTGCTCGTATTCATAATAAGTGAATGTCGGTTTTGTGGTGTAAAAGAAGTAATCTTCAGTAATGCCATTGATGACATAATTAGGATGCAATGCTTTTAGTGAGTCAATACCTGACGAATCCACCACGTTGGTATTGCAACTGTAATCCCATTCGCCACAGCCACGATTTCTATCTGCACCTGTTGATATCAATCCATTTTTGCATCTCATGCTGTAATACATAATGATCTTTTCATATTGATTATGGTCACCTTGTGGGAATGAAATCATGGTGTCTCTAGTTTTTGATTGGTAATCAAAAGTCTGTACCCAAGTTGTATCCTGTGATATTACCGAACTACTAAAAGATATCAAAACGATAAATGTCAATAATGGAGAACTTAACTTATGAAGCAAAGATGTCAGTATCATGAATTATTACTTTTGTTTGGTGTAAAAGTAATAAATCTAGCAATAATTGATAGGCAGTTATGTAAGATATTTAAATTTTTGATGTTTGGAAATAAACCCTGTTAAAAGCTAACAGGAACTATCGTAATAAAATCATATCAGGTTGATTTTTATAACCTTTTGAAAGTCAGATTGTAAATCAGATTTTTTGAAGTTATAACATCTATTAAAATCAAGTGATGCATCTTGTTAAATTCACTAAACAGAATGTGGAGAGGCTATCTATTTAAATTATTTCGTCTAATGTGATCGATAAATAAAAATGAAAAAAGAATAGGGAAAATCAATTTTGTGAAATCTAGTTTTTCATCAGAAAAATAGTTAGAAAGTAATATTAAAGCCAATGAAGAGACACTGACCACAAGACCTATGATTGGAAAGGTATTATCAGGCTTGTATTGACGGTTTATTTTACTCCTTATCCTAGAAATAATCGTTAATACTACCAATAAGATAACGGTAAACCAAAAAAGAATCTTCATGGATTGTTTGGTTTGTATATCGTGATTTTACATGATATTGAAAACATCAAAGGTAGATATTCCCGCCGAATACGACATTAAATTGTGAAAAGAATATTTTTTGATCTGCCCTGTCAGCAGTTTCATACGTAGTGAGAATGTCTGGCAAAGAAATATACCCAAGTTTGTATTCAGATTGGATAAAAAAGTACTTCCAGAAAGATACATTGACTCCTGCTACTCCACTAATTCCGTAGCCAGATAAATGGAATTCATCATGTCTTGGTTTGCCCAAAAGTGTTGCGTCTGTCCGAGGTAATAAAATACCAGCCCCAAGTCCACCTAAAACATTAAAAGTAACTTTTTCTGATGTGCACAATTCATGAAATCTTCGGAGATCAATATTTATAAAATTTAATCCATCCGTATGCTCAAATTTTAAAAAATCTTCTCCGAGTTTAATATTTTCGCCACTGTATTGTCCATCATAACCCGAGTTGGTGTCGCTAATGTTGCCATCAATATTTACCACTTGATTCTGAGTAACTACATATTTCATATGATCTATACCTAGAGAAATGTTGTACTTATCAGTAATGAAATATCCAAGTCGAAAGTTATATTGTGGTATAGTAGCATTGGATGGATTTAAATATGTTTTTGCACGGAATGGACTTTGCCGATCTGTGGCTGCCACATTTTTTAGATTGAAATCATATCCATTACCCACAAAGTGAAGCTTTGTATCGGCATACCATTCACGATTCCATCCCCAATAAATATATAAACTACCTTTTTTAGTTGTTTTGGCCTTTGTTACTTTTAATTGAGTATTGCCTTCTTGAGCATGTACAAGAGAAGGAACATTAATCATAAAAGCCAAAACAAAAGCAATAGGCATCAAACAATTTTTCATTGTTAGTAGCTGAGCCTTAGAGAAACTGACATCATCCATCATCGTATCTTTTTTTGACTACAAGGCCGCAAAGATACACTTAAAAACTATTTTAGATCATAAACTTTATTGTCTACCTGGAATATAAAGTGGTTTTTGGAATATCGATGAGTTTATAGGCATATCAGAACAATATGCCATTAGGAATTAGAATGTTTCTTCTACTATCTTTGGGCTTTGTGGTCTTGTGTTTTCTTCCATTATATTTATGTTCATTTAAGTTTCTACACAGCATAATAAATGGTTTACCCTCTCCCCAATGCAGGCAAAGACCATTTATACTTGACAGCAAATAATCTAAAACCAATCATAAAGGAAGAAGTAACTATATAAAGAAGGTCATCTTGGAGTTGTAAATATTTTAAAGCAAAAAATAATAGACCACCTAAAATGCAGATAGTAGCGTAGATTTCTTTACGAAAAATGACTGGTATCTCATTACATAAAATGTCTCTAATGACACCGCCAAAACATGCAGTCATTGTGCCTAACGCAATGCAAATGATCGGGTGTAAACCAGCAACAATTCCTTTTTCTAAACCAATGAGTGTAAATACACCAAGTCCAATAGTGTCAAACAAAAAAAGAGATGTTCTAAAATGGTCCAATTTTTTTCTAAATAATAGCGCTAGAAAGTAGCCAGCTATTATTACATAAACATATGTCAAATCCACCATCCAACCTACAGGTGTCCGACCGATCAAAATGTCTCTTAATGTGCCACCACCTACAGACGTCACAAAAGCAATAATAAAAACACCAAAAGGATCTAACTTTTTGCTAAATGCTGCCAATACACCCGAAATAGCAAAAGCCATGGTGCCAACGATGTCTATAAAATGAAACATAAGTTAGCTATTAGTTACATGAGTGCACCTACTATTGTGGCTGACAATAATGATGCAATAGACCCACCAATAACGGCTTTAAGTCCAAATTCTGACAAGGTTTTTCTTTGCCCAGGAGCAAGAGATCCAATACCGCCAATTTGAATACCTATACTGGCGAAATTTGCAAACCCACATAACATATAAGTTGCCATGATGACAGATTTGTGATGCACCAGATGAACAGGATTAGCTGGATTCTTTAGTTCTGCTAATTGCGTGTAAGCGATAAACTCACTAGCTGCTAGTTTGATACCTAATAGTTGACCCATAGCCATGGTGTCTTCTTTTGCTATCCCGATTAGCCACATCAATGGAGCAAAAACAAGTCCTAGGATCGTCTCAATAGACAATCGAGAATACTGAGTGTAATAAGCAATGGTGCCGTTTATCGAACCAGTATCAGAACTACTCCCAAGAGTTAGATAATTTAAATTTAGATCACCAATCTTGCCTAGACCATAATTGATCATTGCAATAAAAGCGATGAATACAAGTAGCATAGCAGCTACATTTGCAGCAAGCTTGAGTCCTTCTGTTGTACCATTGGCGATAGCGTCGAGTATATTAGAGCCTATATTTTCGTAAGCTACATCTACGTTTGTATTGATTGATTCTGTTTGTGGATATAGTATTTTTGAAATGACAATAGCTCCAGGAGCGGCCATAACGGAAGCAGCTAATAAATGCTTAGCAAATTCTAATCTCATGACAGGATCGTCTCCACCAAGAAATGAAATATACGCTGCCATTACTGCACCTGCCACGGTTGCCATACCTCCCACCATAACTAAAAGCATCTCTGATTTATTCATTTTCTCGAGATATGCCTTGATCATGAGAGGTGCTTCTGTTTGACCCAAAAAGATATTACCAGCTACAGAAAGACTTTCTGCGCCTGAAATACCAAGCAATTTTGTGAACACTTGGGCAAATGCTTTTACCACAAACTGTATGACTCCTAGATAAAATAATAATGAAGTCAAAGCGGAGAAGAAAATAATAGTAGGCAGAACTTGAAATAAGAAAATAAATCCAAAACTTTCTACATTCATCATACCACCTAATAGAAACTGACTACCTGCTTTTGTGAAGTCCAATAGGAGTACAAAAATACCTCCTACAAACTCAAACATTGTTTTTATGAAGGGTACATAAAGTACGCTCAATGCTAGGACTAACTGAGCCCCGAGACCAATTCCTACCATTTTCCAATTGATCGCTTTCTTATTACTACTGAAGAAATATCCTATAGCAATTAGTACCGCCATTCCCAATAATCCCCGACCTACACTAATTAATAAATCCATTTTTTATTATTATTTTAACCAATTTGTCAATCTAAGTTTGTTAATTTGTCCGAAAAATAGAATATTTCTTTCAATATGCATTTTTTATGAGCTTAAAAAATTCAAATTCTTTTATAATCGGGATATCAGGAGGTAGTGGATCAGGCAAAACTTCATTCATCAGAAACCTAAAAGAACACTTTACAGACAAGGAAATTTGCTTTCTGTCTCAAGATGATTATTACAAACCAAGAGATCAGCAAAAGGAAGACGAAAACGGAATTAAAAACTTCGATCTTCCTGAGTCTATTGAAATGGATGAGTTTTATTTTGACCTTGTAAAACTCACGAATGGGATGTCTATAGATAGAGAGGAGTATACATTTAACAATGAAAATAAAAATCCTGGTGTAATTCACCTTGATCCCGCACCTATTATTATTGTCGAAGGATTGTTTGTCTTCCATGACCCTAAGTTGTTTAATCTCATGGATTTGAAAATATTGATTCATGCTACAGATACTCAGAAGATAATAAGGAGGATAAAACGCGATAGGGTAGAAAGGAATTATCCATTGGAAGATGTCTTATATAGGTATGAACATCATGTATTGCCTTCTTTTGAAGCCTATATTTCCCCATTTATTAATAAGGTAGATCTTGTAGTTAACAATAATAGATCTTATGATATGGGGCGTGACATGCTTATTGCCTATCTAAAAACTTTGATTAAAGAATAAAATAAAATAAAAAATTAAAATTTTCTAATAATTTAAAATATAACTATATATTTGTGCTTTAATTTTACAGTTTTTATAGTTTTTACAATTTTTATAGTTTTTACAGTTTTTACAGTTTTTACAATTTTATCTTACACCTGAAAGAATGA
>DAOLFJ010000148.1:0-11170 GCA_035326365.1 Saprospiraceae bacterium
GCATAACCTTATTTTTTTTCTAAAATATAAAAAACCTTCAAAAAAAAATGGAGCAGCAAACAAGTTTGCAACTCCATGGATAAAAGATTATTATGTTTTATCTTTAATACGATCAGTGCACTACAACTATTTTAGCATTCCAAGATGGCAAAGTATTGATCTTGACGACGTATACACCATTAGGGATGGTAAGTAGATTAAGATTATGGTTTTGCTGATCTTTATGACAAATTTGGCTCAATACCAACACTCCTTGCATGTCATACAGTTGTATTTGCGAAGCATTAGGTAGTAACTTCGATGAAGTCAAGTTAACATCGGTATGCACTAAAGTAGGATTAACAGATATTCCATAATTGAAGGCATCTTGGTCTGAAGTACCCACTGTACCATTCGATGATAAAATCACGCCGTCTGTTAGATATTCTAAGGCAAAATTAGAAGGCATTTCTACTTTGGTAAACTGACCTGTAAAATTGCCTGTTGTGTGGATGATTTTCAAACTACCATTAACGATAGTACCTGTTGGCACAATAACTTTTAACAAATCACCCGCTTTCATATCACCGTTTACGATCAATTCATCAAATCGCCCTTCTTCCTGACCTTCGACCTCTATCTCTATGATTTTGAGTGATTCTACATTATCTTCTATAATCAATTTACCCGGAGAACATCCTGGAGCAACTGCACCTTCATTCGTAAAACCTGCATTAAATGTATAAGATCCTTGGCCTTTGAAGGTACCTGATGCTTCATTCACAAACGGAACATTAAATATGAGTTTTATGGGTTGATCTCCACAAATAGAAAATGTACCTTGATTAGTAAAAGAAGTATACCCATCTATAATCACATCTTCATCTGAATCAATATTCCAATTACCACCATTTTTGAAAAAGGCAGTATTGATTTCAATAATCCCACCGCTCAAAGTTATGTCTCCTGTATTGGTAAAAGGGGATGAAATGATAGGACGTTTTACATTTTCTCGTACTGAAACTATAGCACCTTCATTGATTCTCAATGGAACATCTACGGTACCACCATACCAATTGAATGCATTATTTATCCGTATGTTTCCGCTACCCTCTATATCTGTATCTTCTATTTCAAACAATTGGGTAGGCTCAAATTGAGTATTTATACGAACCTTTGAATCCTTAAAATAATACTTAAAAGTTGGTGGTAAAGTGATAAATGATTGCAAATTACCTGATATAGCATTTACCTCAACTATATTTTCTATTGCTGCACCAGATTTCAAAATGGTAGTACCGTAATATATTTCTAATTCTCCAAGATTTCTTGTTATAGAACCCATATTAAATGTATGGTCATTGATACTATAACCCAAAGATAACTTACTTGAAGATTGCCCGGTGACTAAGCCACTTTGTTGCATCTCTCCGAATACATTAAGTGTGTCATTTGACCCAATATTAATGGTACCTGTATTGACTAGTTTAGCATACACTATAACCTTTTTTGTATTGATATTCATAATCCCCTTGTTATCAATAAGGCCTGTGTTGTCATTAGTATTATATCCATACATAGTTACAGCATCTCCATTAGTATTTATTGTTCCATTATTTACAATCCCTTGGACACCACCTGCTAAATATCCATCTTGTCTAATATTAATAAGACCATCATTTATTAGTTCAGAAACACCAAGTTGACCCAAATCCAAAATCGTACTTTCACTTAATCTGACTTTGGAATTTCCTCCGAAATAACCAAAATTTATAATAAGATCTGGTGTATTAAACAAAATAGTGACATTACCATTAATTGAACCACCATCCAATATAAAGTTACCTGTAAAACTTTGATCTACAGACGTATTTATTATTGAACTTAAAACGTAGTTAGCTTCAGATGGCAAAGCTGTTTCTATATTTAATGTGCCACCTACAAAAAGAAAATCATCAATTTGAGAAATATCACTATTGGGGCTTATATTAATAATTTGAGACGGGTATGTTACAAAACTACTTACATTAATGGAAGACCCATTTTGCAGAAAACTTTCAGGATTATACGACAAACCCTTGAGATGAAAAGATGACCCTGTAGGTCCATTTATAGCCCCAGAAAGGTCTATCACCCCAATATTTAACCTGGACTCTCCAATCATATTTATATCACCTGTGCTCACTAATTTTGTCAAAATTGATAAACTATCTACGTTAGCCCCAATATTGATCGTTCCAATATTATTTATCTGATACTCACTAAACCAGCCTCCATTAGCAATACTAGCATTGCTTGAAGTCACATTTATCACTCCTTCATTATTAAATGATCCGTACGATGATGTTATTATTCCATTAATCCAGTTAAAGGTTCCTTTATTATTGATATTAGACATATTAACAGGATATAGGGGACTATCAAGATTAACCACGCCATTTTGATTGATCAATAGATTTGCGTTGATGTCTCCTTCCTTTTGGGTAATACTACCATTTACTGTTATATTTTTACCCGAAACACCACGTGATTCAAAAGTAAGATTTCCATTCACCACTAAATCTTCATAAAAAGTGATATATTGAATATTTGGTCCTCCAAGCTCATCTGTCATGATTCCAGTGGCATTGGGTCCAATTATTAATTTCATTTGCCAATAAAATGGATACCTTGTTTCTAATCTTTCCGTAATTGTAAGCGTAGCATCTCCAAAAAAATATCCAATTTTATCTACGGTCAGTGACTTAATGGTAATGGCCACATCAGAAGTCACAAAAGCTGAAGCTGGACAATTTATAAATACATCGTCTCCTGGGCCAGGAATACCATAGGGTTCCCAAGATTCAGGATTCGACCAATTTACAGGTAGAAAGTCCACACACTTCATAGTATAAGTGGTAGCAAACGATGCTACTTGTATAAACACAATTAACAATACCGATACAGTGAATCGCTTACATGATAAGTATAAATGGGTCATGATTTTTTATTTTAATAAGGTTATACCTGAGTAGTGCTTTTCAAGTTACAATAGTTGCTTGATGTTAAATATATATATAACTGATTTTCAAGTTTGTGTATTAATTATTTTCATTAGAAATAAATGTAACAAAGCATGTTAAGATGCTTATAGTCAAGGTCTTGTTTAGAATGTTATTAAAATTATATTACAAATTATTTAGGCCGCCAGACAGGCGTTTCATTTCTCTTCGGTTCATGGGTGATCCTTACTTTATTTTTTGTTTGTAGATTTATCAGCCAAACATCATACTGCTTGGATGTGCCACTAGAATACGCGAGCCAATGCCCATCAGGTGACCAATCAGGTGAATAATCTTCCAAAATATCATTCGTGACGTTTTGAATGTCCGAACCGTCACTCTTCATGACAAATATCTCAAAGTTTTTATCTTCATTTTGACCATAGAAGGCAATCTTTTTACCATCAGGTGAAAACTTAGCGCCTGAATCATATCCCTTTCTAAATGTCAACCTTTTTTCATTTTTTCCAGAACTATCCATCAGAAATATCTCTCCATTGGTTGTTCGTATTGTGTCTATCATCTCTTCCAATTGCCTTGTAAACAATATCTTTTTACCATCCTTAGACCATGTAGGAACTTCTTCAAATAAATCATTAAATGTCAGCCTCACAATATTTGATCCATCAATGTCCATTTTGTAGATTTCCCTATTCTTGTGGTCCCTATCTGAAGTAAATAATAGCTGCTTTCCATCAGGCGACCAACAAGGAAGATAATCATTGGAAGGATGATTAGAAATATTCAACTGATTTTGACCATTCGCATCCATCCTGTATATTTCATTATTGCCGTCACGATTTGAATAAAACAAAATATACTTTCCATCGGGCGACCACGAAGACCAAAAATCCAGTGCTTTATGATTGGTCAAATTGGAAACATTGTTTCCCTCGGCATTCATGGTATAAATTTCAAAATTACCATCTCTAGTCGTTAAAAACGATAACAAATCATTAGGTGAAAATTTGGTATTTTCTTCTGAACGGAATTTTTTTGAAGTCTTACAAGATTGAAGTACAATAAATATGAATAAAATTAGTACAATGAAAACTATCCTTCTAAACATTTCTTTTTTGTTTACTGATTAAATTATACCCCAAAAATCTTTGTCATTTTAATACAAGCTTGTCTATCTTTAAATATTTAAACCATATTCTCCAATTCAAGCTCTAACCGATCAAAGTTTTCTTCATTTTTTGGAAGGGCAAACTTTTTGATTTTATTACAAGATTCTGGTGAGTCAAAAATCATCCTGAATGATATTTGAGTACTTGTCTCATCAATTTTCTCAAAACCTACTTCCATATCAAATAATGGTTGGGAAAGCCGTGTCCATGATACTAGTTTCATGGGCAAAACTTCAGTAAAAATAGATGAATTTTCGTAATTGCCTACTTCCGGTCCATGCATGGTTAATATCCACTTACCACCAGGCTGCAGGTCATACTCGTGTATCGTATTGGTAAAGCCATGTGGTCCCCACCAATTTTTCAGATGTGATGGATTAGCAAATGCTTCATACACTTTTTCTATGGGTGCATCGATGGTTCGAAAGCTATATATTTGAGAATCGTTTTCTATATTCATTTGATGTATGTTTATGAAAATTTGGTAACACAATTTTGAACTTATAAATAATACAAGATATTATACATTTTGCCCAAAAGTAAGCAAATTATGATCAGGGTCTAGCATCGAAAACTCTTTTTGCCCCCAAGGTTTGATGTGCAAATGTCCTGATGGATGGATGGCACATCCATTGTCTACGAAAGACTGATAAAGTGCATCGATATCCTTTGTACGAATATAAATTTGACCATAATTCTCCTTAGGATCTAAGTCTTTAAATTCAAAAAAATGAATTTCTATACCATCCTTTTGCAACAAAAGATATCCATCAAAGTCTTGACTACCAATGTCTGTAAAACCTAACTGGCGTACATAATAATCCTTGGTGACTGCCTTGTTCCTCATAGGAAGTTTAGGAATGATATCTGTGATCATGTTTTCTTTTTATTCGCAAAGATGGGAATTTGTTTTGGTTTCCAAAAATTTTCATTCTATCACCTTCTCTGTCCTACCCTTCTTATCCCAAATAACAACTTCTTGTTTTTTACTCGATGTCACAATACGTTGACTGTTTTTATGCCATGACAGCCCCCATAAATAGTCAGCCGACATGCCTTCAGCAAGGAGCTTGCCTTTGATATCCCAAATTCTTAGGGCATCACTAGCTGTGGCTAGTTGATTTCCTTTCCTATTCCATCTTACATTCCTGTATTCCCCTTTGCTGATATCATTAGTCATCAACAAGTCTCCATTTTCTGACCAAAACTGAAGTAAAGATGGATAGCCATTTTCGACTTCACCGTAGTCACCTGTGGCAAAAAAAGATCCCGTTGGATGCCATTCAACAGTCAAAAGTAAGGTGCTTTCTTTTCTGTGGGCTATGGTCTTTAATAATGTCCCATCAATATCAAAAATCCGTATTTTGTCACCAACGGTCACAAAGATATTTTTCTTTGGGTGCCAATCTATGGCTGTGATACCTTTTGTATTTTCGTGGCTGATTTTCCTTATTAATCGACCATTGATATCATAGATTGATATCTGTCCATCATTGTCAGCTACAGCAAAATATTCACCCGTATGATTCCAATCTACACCTCTAGCGCCATCAGGAGATACACCAATTAATACTTTTTTACTGCCAGTTTCTACATCGATGATGAAGGGATTTTCACTAGAACCTTGTACTCCTACAGCTAGGATATTCTTTTTAGGATGCCAAGTCACACAGGTAATTGTATTGTCGACTGGAAAAGATTTAATAAGGTCAAGGTTTTTTGAACTGTAAATCTTTAAGGTATCTACATTCCCTCCAATGGCGATCAATTTTCCATCAGAACTCCAATCCGTGGTCCAAAGGATTTGTTTATTTCCTGAGTCTTGTGCTTGAATTTGTAACACAAAAAGCAAAAGAAAAAGCAGGAAAAAAGGTTTTTTTGATTTATTATTGGACATTTGGCTGATATTTACGATCACTTTAATTACCAAAATTGTCAACATTTAGGAAAAAAGTACCATCCCTATGCTTACCAGTTATTACGTTTCTATCATCTTGTGTTTTTAAAATATTTTGTCCTCTTGAAGTTTCTAAATCATCAAAATATCTAGTGTTTATTTCATTACCATCCTTGTCAAAAAAGGATAGCATATGATTAATTTCAGTATTAAGTTTTTGTAATTCAAACCCATAGCCTGTTACAACAAAACTACCATCTTGGTTGACAGCAATTGATTGACCATCATTTGAAAACCTACTATTTCCACCTTCTTTATCCCATATCAGTTGACCTTTTGAATCAATTTTTATGATTTTCACCTTAGATGAATCAATAAATCCTGAAGAGTTGATATAAGTTTGTTCTCCCACTATTACCACATCACCATTATCTAATTGAATTGCACTCCTACCATGCCAATGACCAATGCCATATGATTTATAGAAAAGAAAATTAAAATTTCTATCAAACCACGTTAGTTCAAAATTTTCATTTCTAGAGTCAACAGCCAAAAAATTACCATCAGTTAAAACCAACAGATCATTTGGACTGTAAAAAATCTGATCATCATCATAATCCTGAAATACTATCTGCTCCCCAAGTGAATCAATTTTTAATAAAATTAAACTTCCGCTTGAAGATTTACTGCCACTAATTATAATTTCATTATCATTTAAAACATCTATACTTTCAGGTGAAATTCTTCCTAAACCTAAATAGCTTTTACCCCACAGAACCTTACCCATACTATCCAATTTCACTACATGAATATACCTTCCCATATTTGTTATTCCACTGTAAGTAAAGCCAACTATGTAAATATTTTGTTTGCTATCTTCACAAACACTCATTGACCTTATATTTTCAAAGGGTAGGATTTCAGAATATATTACTTCTCCAAATGGCTTTGTTTTGTGAATAATCATATAATGAGATGTATCAACAATCTGAGATCCAACAACAATTATATTTCCATCTGCCGATAAAATAGCAGAACTATGCCATTTCCCAATATCACCGTCCAAAACAACATAATTTGGATCTTTTTCAACTTTCATAACTTCTTCTTTATTACAGCTAAAAGAAAAAATTAGGAAAGCAATTAAGTATAATTTAATTTTCATAATTTTAAGTTTATAAAAGTAATCAAATTGAAAATATCAAGGAATTTATTTTATTTTTATTACAAATGTACATCACATTTTCAAAATGAGAAAAATTAAACGCATAAAATCGAAAACTATCGCAATCTCCAATTCAAAATTTGATAAAAAATCGTAACTTGTCAGTAATTACAATCTGCGATTGAAACACTGAAATGATGCTAACCAAGAATTTTCAAAGCTAACATTCGCTTTCAATAGTACATCTTAAAGGAGCACCACCAAAAACTAAACCTACCCCATCCATTCCAATCTCACCACCGTACCTGCTCCTACCTTACTCTGAATGTCAATCCTGACGCCCAATTGATCACATGCTTTTTGCACAATAGAAAGCCCTAAACCAGTCCCTTTGATTTCTTTCTGTGTCAGGGCGTGCGCTCGATAAAAAGGATTAAATATTTTCTGTATTTCCTCAGTAGGTATGCCGTAGCCTTCATCTTGGATTTTCATGAATGTTTTCCCATTTTCAACACCGGTAGTTATGGTTATATTTTTACCACTTTCACTATACTTGATAGCGTTAGAAAGTAGGTTTTCAATGATCATTTGTAGCAATTTGGTGTTGGTTTTGATGTTTATTTTTTCTATTGTTGAATGTTGTAGATGGATGGACTTTGATTGTAATAAATGATGAAAACGAGAAGAAATATCTGTTATAAAATCATTAAGCTCTATAGATTTCACTTCTGTGGTGTGGTCATGTTCTATCCTAGCGAGTATCAATAACTGTTCGGTGATATCATTCAGTCTGTCTATTTCTTTGATGCTGTCATGTATTTTTTCTTGGTATTCTTCCGTCGTCCTAGGTTTGCGGACGAGTACTTCTAGTGTACCTTTGAGGACGGCCAACGGTGTTTTGAGTTCGTGTGCAGCATCAGATGTAAACTGTTTTTCTCGCTCCATACTTTTATGGATTCTACCCAATAAGGCATTGATAGCAGTGGTCAATTCATGTAATTCATCCTTTTGATCTGGTAGTGGTATCCGAGCGTCAATGTTTTGTGAAGTGATAGAATTGGATGTGCTGATGATTTGTTTGATAGGTTGAATACTTCGGTCTGCGAGAAATCTAGTCACTAAAAACAAGATCAACAATACAATAGGGAATGACCACAAAAAATGTGTTCTCAACGATGTGATGAGTTGCTCTGCATTTTCTGATGATACCGCAGTTATAATATATCCATACAATTTTCCTTCAAGGGTTACGGCTACTTGGGTTTGTCTGATACGTCGGTCATTTAGGGTGTATTGTCCTTGGATCTTCCCCTTGTGCTCAGGGTCAAATATTAAAGACGCTTCTTTCAGGTTGGGAGATTTATCCATGACTTTACCAATCCTATCTACCAATTCTACAAAGACAGGATTGGCATCCGCTTCTCTATGTTCGCGCTCAAGCATCTCTGCTTTATTGGCAAACATAATGGTACCGTCATCTACCTTTAGTTCCGCAGTATGTTTTAAGGCTTCGTACATCAACAACTTATCCAAGTCGCCAAGCACCTTACCTTTGACCATAAAAAACACACTTATCAATAGAATACCTACCAACGCACTTGTCGCAAGTAGGAACATTAATGATATTTTATTTTTGAATGAAAGGCTCACTTATAAATGATTGAAGTTTGAATGATTAAAGCTTGAATGGGGATATTTCATTTTATCGTTTCACATTTAATTTATTATACAAATCAGGCAAGATGCCTTGATATACTGCATCGTAGCTAGGAAGCTACGACGAACAAACATTGCACATATCTTAAAATTTTTACTTTTCATCTTACTAAATAACCTATACCACGGATGGTTTGCAAGAAACCGGTCTCTTTATCTAAATCCAATTTTTTGCGGATACCATTCACAAAAACATCTATGACTCCTGTATCATAATCAAAATGGATGTCCCACACTTGTTCTATAATCTCCTTTCTTGTGCAAACTTTGCCCTTATTGGAAATTAGAAAAACTAGTAACTCAAATTCCTTTTGGGTCAAATGTATTTCCACCTCACCTTTAAAAACTTGGTGTGAACTTATGACTATTTTGATATTATCTATGATGATACTGTCTGTCGATACTTTTACATTTCGAAGTTGCACTTTTATTCGTTCCAATAATTCTTCAAAACTGAATGGCTTTTTGATATAATCATTTGCTCCAGCTTGCAGGCCTGCGATCGTTTCCTGAATGGTATCTTTGGCAGTCAAAAATATGATGGGCGTATCTATTTGTCTCGCTCTCAATTGTTTGCAAATCTCCAATCCCGACATTCCTGGCAACATCCAATCCAACAAAACGATCTGATAAGACTTGCTGACAGCTAATGCCAATCCTTGATTGCCATCATCTGCTATGTCAACGACATACCCTTCTTCTTCAAGACCTTGCTTTAGAAATTTATGTATTCCTGGTTCGTCTTCCACAACTAAAATATTCATCATACAAAGATAACGATTGTTTTGGACTATTTTTTATTCCGTCATTACATCAAAAGCACCTTTGGTCAATATTTTTGCATCAGCAGGAATATCATTATTTTCTATTTCTGCAAATCCATTTTTTTCTGGCCCAACTTTTACTTCTTTTTTAGCAAAATAGTAGTTTTCGCCTTCCTGCGTTTTCATGACCAAAACAAAATATTTATCATCCACTTTTACCAATGCATCATGGTTGATCGCAGGTTTCATAGCACTGTCTGTCACGATTTTGGCTTCTACATACATGCCTGCCAATAAGTTTGTATCGGTTTTATCCAAATGTGCATGAATTTCTACGGTTCTTTTTTCGCCTTCTATCATTTTACCGATGATAAAAACGGTGGCTTGATAAGTTTTTGAACCTGTTTCTGGTATGTTAAAACTTATTTTTTGACCTACTTTAATGTTCATCACATCTTTCTCAAACACTTCCAAAACTAAGTGTATCTCATCTGCATTCACCATTTCTAACGCTATATCTGACGTCGCTAAAAAACCACCTTTATTGACATGAATCGCAGAAATATAACCCGAAATCGGCGCATAAATATGGATGGCCGCACTAAATTGTCCATTTTCGATATCTTTGGTAGACATATTCATCAGTTTTATTTTTTCCTTCAGACTCTGATAATTGGACAACATCACTTTGTAGTCCGCATTGGCCTTCACCGCATTTTTAGTGGCTACCGCATTTTCTTTGGCTAGGGTTTCTTGTCTTTCAGCTTCTGCTTTTAGATAAGCCAATTGTGCTTTTGACTCCATATATTTTTGCTGTATATCTATTGCTTCTGTGCTATTTAAAGTGAATAATAACGCACCTTTAGATACCTTTTGGCCGATCTTCCAAGGCATATTTTGTACAAAACCACCTATAAAAGAACTGACAGTTGCCTTAGCGTTATTTTCCACTTCTATTTTGCCCGTTGCAGCGATCACTTGGTCAAAGGTATGTTCAGATACAGCACCAAGCGTCATTTTCAGCCCATCAAACTGAGCTTTATTGACCACAATATCATCACTCACCTGCTCGGGAAGCAACTCGGCAGTTTCATTTGAAGTAGATTGACAAGAAAACAGGAAAAGACCTGCGATAATGATTAGAAAATATTTGATATACATATATAATTTATTTTTAATTTATTAAATCCAATTAAGTTATGCCACTAAGACTAAAAGACGCTAAGAAATTAATTACTTTTTTTTTTAATGCTTTCATATTCCTTAGAGCCTTCGTGGCAAAAATAAAACATCAAGCCTTAGCCGCCTTAGTGGCAAAATAAAATCTTCGACCCTGAGTGCCTTTGTGGCAAAAAAAACCTTTGTGGCATAAAAACATCGAGCCTTAGCCGACTTTGTGACAAAATAAAATCATCGTGCCTTAGTGCCTTTGTGGCAAAAAAAAACTTTGTGGCAAAAAAACTTTGTGGCAAAAAAAC
>DAOLFJ010000523.1:0-2213 GCA_035326365.1 Saprospiraceae bacterium
ACTGTTTACTATTGAAACATTTGCCGGTGCTGTGGATAAAGCAGGACATGAACCAGTTATTGTTAAGGGTTTGAAGTTACCCGAAGCAAGCATACAATTACCAGAAGCTAATAAAGCATTTATAGTTTGACCTATAAATGATGTTGGATTAACGTTGCCTGGTGGATTTGCACTACCAGAGTAATAATGAACTCCATAAATAGAGTAAGTTCCTGGACTCAAATTTGTAAAATTTGAAGTAGAACTAACATTTGTAATCAGATTGGTAACAGTATTAACTGAAACAAAAGTATATGAATAGTCTGGTATTGTTTGTGGATTGTGTTCGTAAACAATTGATCCTGAAGGTCCTGTTATAGATAAGGTCTCTGTTGTACCATTTGCACCGAATAACACTATTGTATATTCCCCACAAACATTAGTTAAATTTAAAGTCAATTGGTTTGAAAAAGAAACTGACCCTCCTGGTGTTCCATCAGAATCATAACCCGTTGAACCAATATAGTTAACGCAAGGCGATGAAGTAGTATAGGGACCATTATAGACAGAAAGTATTCTGCTTGCACCCATAGTAAAAGTGTAATCGCCTGCTTGAGATATTTTTATTCTAAATGAAGATTGATTCCATCCAAAATTACCATTTGTACAAGTTCCAGGACCTGAAGCTGATGGTGTTAAATTATAAGAAACATTGACATTTGAACCACTTGTTGTTAATGTTTTACTATTTATTGCATTTCCATAAGCTTGAGTTAACCCTAAGTTTAAAGAAGGATCATTTTGTGGTGCTGTTAATTGGTTTGCAGGACAAACACTACTTACCGATACCATGCAATTACTTGTAATAGTAAAGTTTGTATTTGAGACATCAAAAAACTTAACACATGATAAACAGCTGCTCTCTACTCTAACTCTTGCTTGAGTAGTATTGGGCACATTAGAAGGTACATTGACAGTTTGTGAGCCGTCATTTGCTGTGCCTGCTTCCAAAACATATGGATAGGTAATTCCTCCGTCAACAGACAAAAGAATGTTAGATGTGGCACAAATAGAATTTGTACTATTGACATTCCATGTGACAGATAACGTACTTCCAGCTGCTTGTGTAATAGAAGTATTGGGAGCAGTAATCGCAAGTGGCCCAGCGGTGCCAGAAACTTGTAATTGAATATCATCACAGTGCATACCTCCACCTAAACTATTATTATCTCTAACAGTCAATTTGAAATTAAGAACTCTGGAAACAGAGGGCAAGCATTCACCGACTGTATTTGGTGATGGTACATTTGCATCATTCAAAACATATTCTAATGATGGAAAAGTTCTTGTAGGCGATGGCGAAGGGATATAACTTCTGAATATAGGACCTGAGGCATTACCACATGCCACATTTGGGGCACCGTGTGGAGGACCTGCATCGAATTGCTCCCACGAATAAGTCAATTCATCGTTATCAATATCTGTAGCACTACCCGTTAATTCAAAAGGTGTATTAATAGGAATGGTAATTGGAGATCCTGCATTACATGGGTTTGCATTCGCAATTGGAGGAGTATTACCGCTTCCAGTTGACGATGCACAAGAATTACCATTACCATTTATATAATTAACCATTTGCTCCAAATTTGCAACGTGAAAAAATGGAGTTGAATTAAATAAGGTGTTCCCATTTGTATCAGTAATATTTTGGGCACCACATACACCAGGATATGCCATTAAAGTAGTTCCTGAGCCAGGTTCATAGGAAGTGCTTGCATTTAGGGCTGGGCCACAAAAAGCAGCATCATTACCATTAAAAGTATGGGTAGCGCTAAACATATGTGCAACCTCATGTACAACAATACTTAAGAAACCATAATCATTATTGGGATTGGCTTGACTCCAACCACGAGCTTTATTGATTGGCGAACCATTGTTGTTACAAACTACTCCTAAACCAGCTTGGCCACTACCTCCAGATCCACCTGTGTTATGAAACACATGTCCTAGATCATATGAACCAGATGAAAAATAAGCTGAAACGACAGTTCCAGCATAACTAGCACTTGCACCACCAGGGGGAATAACATCAAAAATTGTTGGGTTTTCAGCAACTACATTCGCTGTTAATTCCACTGCCAAATCTCGTTTATAAATGGCTGACATTTCACTTATTGTGGCAACAGCAGCTGCAATAGCTGTCGCTCCGTTTCCATTTTCAGTTTCATATTCGT
>DAOLFJ010000149.1:0-11118 GCA_035326365.1 Saprospiraceae bacterium
AATTCTGATTTGACGAGTCTTGGCACTTTGAGCATGTTACGTCTATACAGAAATGCAAAAGTGGCGATCAATGCTAGAAAAGAAAGAACTTCTATGGTACTGATGATCAACGTATAAAGTCCACCCAGAAATGGTGCGAAAAAACGATGTACACCGAATATACCATCTATAAATATCTCCAGTAATTCTATTTGTGTGAACAAAAATGCGACATAAATAAATAAGTGAAGCAATGCTGGAATCCACTTTTTAAACATTTTCTGCTGGCCAAATGCTACTAGAAGTGTGTTTCTCCACCTTGTAGATGAATCACCTGACACATCCTGTGCTTTGCCAAGTTGGATATTGTCATATATTTTTTTGAATTGTCGGAATGCTATGAAAAACGTGATGGCCGATAATAAAATGAATAATATCTGTTGCATAATGATCGCTTAATTATATATTTCGATGCCAAAATACAAATTTATTCTTTTTTGCATACATTTGCATTCATATTTAAATCAAATCTAAAGTATGCAGGTATTAAATGATTATCAGATAAAGCAAAAAATACAGCGGTTGTCATATGAGATTCTTGAAAACAATCTTGACGAAGAGGAGATTATTCTTGTAGGTATCAATAATAATGGTTACGGATTTGCAAAGTTATTATTTGAGTCACTTACCTTTATTTCTGACAAAAAAGTGGTTTTATCTAAGATAAAATTGAATCCGGCACAACCATTAGATTTTCCAATAGAATCGGATTTAAATGAAACAGAATTGGTCAATAAATCTATAATTGTCATAGATGATGTAGCAAATACTGGTAGAACGATTTTCTATGCTTTCAAGGTTTTTATGAATATATTGGTAAAAAAAATAGAAGTTGCCGTCCTTGTAGATCGTAAACACAAGATGTTTCCCATAAAAGTTGATTATGTAGGACTTTCATTAGCTACTACTGTGCAAGAAAATATCAAAGCAGATTTAATAAAACCAACCGCATTAAGCGTAACTTTAAATTAACAATAACATTTCAGATAAAACAAAAGCAATGACAATTACGTATTTATAGTACGATAATTATATATTTAAAATTAAATGATGAAGATTTTTGTACTTTTTATATCGTTTTTGGCAGGTTTTGGGCAGTTACAAGCAGCTACCAAAGCCATATTGCCTGTTATTCCTTCCAAAGATACAGTTACTTGGCTCATTCTCAATGATCTAGAGTACAAAGAAAAAGAACATAAAGAATATGGAACTGTATATTTACCAGAATTCTCAAAACCTATCAAAAAACTAGCTAACAAACAAGTCGTGATACGTGGATATCTCGTGCCTGTAGATAAGGAGACTTGGGCATTGAGCAAAAATACTTATGCAGCTTGTTTTTTCTGTGGGAAAGCAGGTCCTGAAACAGTCATAGGGTTAACCTTCAAAGGCGATCCTGGCAAGTTAAAAATGGATGCAAATGCCACGGTAACAGGCAAGTTTATCTTAAATGGTACGAATGTAGACGATTGGATGTACAGTCTCGTAGATGTAGAAATTTTGTCTATTAAATAATAAGTTATTAAGCGAAGAGCCTTATATTAAGTCTGCTAAAATCTTTCCCTCAGAAAATGACTGGAAGCCTAGTTCAGTTATCATTCTATCAAACTCTCCGAATATAGGAGCATTTACTTTTATAACTTCTTTACTATCAGGATGTTCAAATGCAATAGACGCGGCATGTAGCATCATACTTCCCATATTAAAGTGCTCTAGAAAAAATCTATTTTGTTTATTACACCCATGAGGTCTATCTCCCACGATAGGGTGAAAAATATGGGATAGATGTTTTCTGATTTGATGTTGTCTTCCTGTTTCAGGTTTTACTTCGACCAATGAATACCTTGAAGTTGGAAATTTTCCTGATGAGACATTGATTTCTGTTCTTTCAATGGTTTTGTAGTGAGTCAAGGCTTCTTGCACCTTGCCACGATCGTTTTCAATAGCATAATCTATACTTCCTTCGTCATCTGTGTAGCCACGTGCAATGGCATAATAGATTTTATCCACCTCTCTGTCTCGAAAATATTCATTTAGTATGGATTGTATTTCTTGATTTTTAGCAAGTATAAGTACACCCGATGTTTTCCTATCCAATCGATGCACGGGATATACCCAATGACCGATCATATCTCTTACAATTTGTATGACAAACTCTGTAGCTAGCGGGTCGAGTGCTGTCCTATGTACAAACATTCCATTGGGTTTGTTGATTGCGATGATGTCATCGTCTTCGAAAAGTACTTGCATATATGCGGTCTTATAAATAAAAAAGCGATTCCTGGAGGTTGAAACCAAGAATCGCTGGTTGGTAAACTGAGTAAACTGAATTGGTTCTACTAATCCATCCTCAGATCTTCAATATGAACGCCTGGTACTGCTTTTGGGTTAAATGCAAAAATTCCAGGTTCATACTTTTTATTAGCTGTAATATCACTTACTTTTAGTGTATATCTAGAACCATCTCTAGAAAAGACACGTAAAGATATCATTTTATTTACTTTCTTGTCAATAGTTAATCGCATTTTTGTATATTCGGATTTTTTGGATAATGGTTTGAACTCAATATCAACGAGTTGCTGATTTCCAACTTTTCTTTCTTCTATAATTGTATAGGCAAAATCACCTTTTTCGTAAAGTCTCATCATTTGTTTTGGAGACATCATATCAGCACTTTCTGATACATCCATGTCAGTAATTTGTACTTCCTTATTCTTCTTTAGGTAAATCCATACCGTTTTTCCGTCTGCAAAAATTTCTTGATCATTCATTTTTACCTGATACTTATTTCCATCTTGGATGACCGTACCTTTTTGGATTTCTTTACTTTGACCAGGAAGTTCTAATTCCATTTCAAACTTAACTTCCATGGTTTTGTATGATTCATACTGCTTTTTTAGCTTATCCAACAATATTTTGGCTTGTGGGTCGCTATCTTTTTTGCTATTGTACTGACTTTGAGCGGAAATGACAAAGCTGGTTAAAACCAATATTAATGAAAAATACCACTTATTCATACTTATATTTTTATAATAGACAAATATTGAACGTAAATAGTTACGATGAAAAAGTGAATACTTTGTTAAGAACACAATAAAATGTAAAATAAATCATGCTGAATATGAAAAAAATGTAGTTGACAACTTCCAAATAAATGATGCCAAAATTGAATTTTGATTAATTAAGAACATCCTTCCACTATTTTATAACTTATTAATCTGGAAGGCATTTGTTTACCTGACTCCATGAACCATTGTATAAGCGTTTATTTTTGGTGTCGAAAATAAAGAATTGTATAGACTTTTGTTTGTTAGTCTGTGATGCACTCAATGTAAAAGTTAAAAGTCGTGGAACGGATTAATTTTGCTCAAGAATATTGGAGTCGGGACTTAGCTTTCCAGATAAATAGATGGATTCTATATAGAGATAGAGTAGGGTATAGTAAAGATTGTGAATTTTTTCTTTGTTATCTATCTCATATTGTCTTATGAGTAACAAATCTATGGGATCTAGTCTACCGGATTTTTCTATTTTATTCTTCATATCTGCCCAACTTGTCAAGTCTTTTTGATTGTTGTACAAAAGGTATGTTTGGTAATTTTTGTCGAATTCAGCGCGTTTGTCTTCTAATTTTCTGTTAAGTTCCAACTTTGTTAATTGATGTTCAAATTTTGAATCCGCTTGTTTGTAAAGTATGGACTGATATCGGTAACTAGATGAACCAAACCAAGGAATACTTAAGCCTACACCTATAGAAAATCTATTTTCTAATAATAAATCACTTCTTCTTGTGTACTCTAACTGTGTAAAGTCTAGAATTTTATTATTTTTTGCTTTTTCTATTTGTAACTCACTGTTATATAAGTTTATATCAAAATTCTCACGAATGATTTCAGGGTGGTCTTTTTCATTGATTATGAGATTAGAGACAGTATTACTCATGTTTATGGCACTGATAAGATTTTGAGTAATAACACTGTCGGATGCACTGACTTTAAAACGACTGAGTTCATCTTGGATAAAAATGTTTGATTCCAAATTCTCTTTTTCCAAAGTTGTCACTTTTTCTCTATTTTTGATATAATCTGCCAAATTGATTTTTTCACCTGCTGACAATAGCTTATAATACATGCTGTCTACAGATTTAAATAATTGAATTTGGGTAGATTTAATTTGGATGTCAGCTTGTTTTTTAAGTAATGATATAATTCGAGTATATTTTTCATACAAATCTTCATATTTTAGGAGGTTGATATCGGCCATTTTTTTGGATGTGATGGCACTAAACTTAGTTTTTTCATGTTTTTTTCTAAAAAAACTATTGAAGTTGGTTCTTAAAAGAAACTGTTGGCGACCACTTTGTAATCTGTCATATTCGGTTCTTATATCAAACCTATCTACCCAATTCCATCTGTTAGGAAATGATTGTATGATATCAGTATAGTTTTTTGATACGATGTCATAAGCCCCATTTTGTTCTGCATTCAATAATTGTCCAATAGTTGTTTGGGATAAACTTTCACTTATGCAGGTAAACAAACAAAGAGATAACAATAATAGCTTTATTTTTGCGATGTCCATGGGTTGACCGTTACAATTTGATTTTGGAAAAAATCGTTTTCACTCATTCTAATGAAAACTTCAATGCCGTATAGCTTCAAAGTTGGAATCTTTAGGAATTTTTCTGGTATTTCTATTACTCTGTGACCTACTGCTGAAATGATGCCTTTTACTTCTTTCTCTCCATTATACACAGATTTAACTAATACTGTATCACCTAAAGATAGACTCACTTTGTGTTTTTCTTGGATGTATGCCTTAACAAAAGTGGGATGTGTCTCCATAAATGAAACTAGACTGAGATGTGCTTTGATGTGCTCACCTTCTTTCACATTTATGTTGCCGATAATACCGTCGTGGGGCGCTACGATATCGAAATATTTTTTGCTGTTAAGTAGGAAGCTTTTCTTTTGATTGAGTTGATCATATTTCCACTTAGCATTTTCCACCGTCATAATGGATCTTTTATAATGAGAGATTTGTCTATCGTAATCATCTGAAATTTTGCGCATTTCTGCTTCTAAAGCATTTAATAAGGCGTAACTCGGATGTGATGTTGTCTTGTCATTTTCCTTGATACCGGTTAATTCTTTATAAAATTCAGCTTCTGATTTAGCTGTATTATATTTGGTTTCTAAAGTTGCCAATTCGGTTTGCTTTTTTTGAATTAGCTCAAGGATTTTGGCTTCTATCTCTGATTTTTCAAACATTTTTTCAGCATCTAACCCATCTAAACCAATATTTACTTGCTGGATGTTTTCTTCGACTTCCATATTCTGGACTTTCATTAGTAAATCCCCCTTTTTTACTTTGGCGCCGCGTTCTATCAAAATCTGAGTGACCAAGATGTCTTGGTTGATATTTATTTCTATTTGTTTGGCTTCTGCTTCACCATAAAATTCCGTATGACTTAGGGACACTAATTGGTTTAGCTTGTAAAGAAAAAACATCAATAATGGCAACACCGCAAAATAAAAAATATTCCATTTTCTCATGTCTAGTAAGAGTTTGATGTGTTAACTTTATCTTCAAACAACATTCTATTTATTTTTACACCTTCGATGGCTGCTAAATCATCTCTCATTAATGGGGCTAGTTTTATATCTTTGATTTTGAAAGTATATTCATATTCATTGACTTCTGTATCTTCTATGGTTTTATCTACACTTGCTATAGCATTCTCATTGGAATTGGTACTCAATCGAAAACGGGATAAATTTATGTAATGACAATGCTTTTTAAGTATTAACTCTACATCATCAAATGACACCAATGGCCCTTTAAATTCTATACGGATACTACCTTTGAGGTTGTGTCTCGGATCAAATGGACTTATAGATAAAAGGAAGACCAAAACACAAAATATAAGAGTTCCAATTACAGCTATAGCGAATGACTGTACACCACAGGATATGCCTATGGCCATACTTGCAAAGATAAATGATATATCGCGTAGATCTGATACATTAGATCGAAACCTTATGATGGCCAATGCGCCGAAAATACCGAAACTAAGCGCTAGGCTATCTCCTATAGACTGCATGATCATAGCTGCAACGGTCGACATCAAAAGCATCGATTGTATAAAACTAAATGATCTACTGGCTGGTGAAGTAGTTTTGTCATACGTAAATACCAAAATGATGGATAATATGATCGTGATGACCATAGTAATCAGTACTAGATAAATGGATGTACCATCTTTGGACATGAAAAGCGAATCCCAATGTGAAATCATACTGGTGTGGATAAATTATATTAAACCGTAGTGGAAACCGATAGGTACCCTAGATTTTGATAAAGAAATGGAAATAAGACTATGTTAATCACTATCGTAAAATTATTAGTTTTTGCCAAGCAATACCTTTGCTAGTCATTAATTTTAATACGTAAGATCCAGGTTGAATATGCGTAATATCAATGGAACGTTTATCAACAGCGATTAGTGTTGAATGTAAATCTGATGTTTTTCCATCATTTGAAATCAATTGAATCATAAAGTCGTCTTCCACAACATCCTGAAAATCAATTTGTACCACACTCGATGCGGGATTTGGATAAATATTTACAGCCACACCGTTAATATCAGTTGTATTAACAGCGCCTTCAAAAACAGCCACTAATGTATCTGCTTCATTAATGGTCAAATCAGATGTCAATGAAGATGGGTTTGCAAATACAGATTGGTTATTTTTACTTCTCCAATATAAGAACTGCTTTCCATTATTTGGTATAGCTTCAATAATATTGGTCATATTTCCAAAGTAGTTACCTGACCATGGTAGATTCGCATGTGTTTTTGTATTCAACTTTATGCTACCATAATTTGGTGGGTCCGTCTCGACTGTCACTTTATGTGGGCCAGATAAATCATAACAGTCTATAAGTCCAATGGCTACTTTTTGGCAACGTGATAGTACAAAATCTCGAAGATCTTTTACGTTTTTATTCCATTCACTCATACTTCCTCCCCATCTAGCTATGTGCCTAGGCATCTCAGGTCTAATGATGGCAATCAGACTATCCAAAATAGTGATCATAGATTCACAACTATAAGTTGTATTTAACATGTCAGCATATCTTGCAAAATATAGATTTCTGAAAGAATTGTTTTCTTCCAAAAGCTTAAGGAATATTTTTTCATGTTTGCCAGGGTTTGGGTAGTCATACAATGTATCTGCAGGGAAATAAACCCACTCACCATCAATAAAAAAGGAATCTCCTTCAAAGTAATAGGCTGTGGTATCAAGTGGAAAAAAATCATCCATAAACAAACTTATGTCATCGATATCACAAGCTTTTGCATCAGGTGAAGTGTCAGGCACACCACTATAATTGATATAATAATCAAAGGTAGCGTCATTATCCCACATGATGTATCCCCATTTTTTGTGACTACCTTTGTCGTTTAACCCACGCCACCATCCTGTATTGTAATTGAGCCAATCGGACGATACGCAAGTAAGATTTGCAATCATATAATCCATCAAACTTAAGACATCCATCTCATCTGTTATCTTTTTATAAACATCCGCTTTACTTACGTCATTGTTGAGTACATAATCTTTAAATTTGGTCCAATCTGTTAGTGCTTTTTCATCTCCATATTCTATCCAAGTATTACCCCAAGTCTTTAAAAACTGCAAATCATATTTATCTTGTTTGTATTGAAATTCTGTATAATCGTGATCGTCGGGTTTCTCTCTGATGGTATATACTCCCCAATATTCGCCATTGAGATAAACTAAATATCTCTCCAAAGCGCGTACATCCATTTTCATGCCTGATTGTTGGACTAGGGTGTGCACGTATTCATCGCGAATATGGGCGCTGCCTTCATGTTCTCCATCATCTATGGAAGGATAGTTGTCATCTCCTGATGCACGAAGTATTATTCTTTGAAATTCATCTCTTTCGCTATAGGAAAACAATTGTTGCTTTATTCCATTGTCGTGTCCCATCTCATCTCTACTGATCCAGTCTATACTCCTTTGATCATTCACCCAACTGTCTTGACCGTGTCTATCTAGCTCCCCATATGATTTGCTTAAACGTGTTCCATTTAGTCCAAAAACTTCACATGACCCTAAAGGTTCGATTTCTCTATTACCATTAGCTAAATCAATGACCATCTGGCCTGCACCTATAGAAATAATAGGGAGTGTGCTAGCTGGTTCATCAATAAAAAAAGTGGCAAAATCCGTAAAACCTGGATAAATGCTTTGGTTGATGGAGAAACTTCTAGCGCTTAATACAGCTGACTTATTTATGGTAATAGGTCCAGAATATAATGTGGATGTAAGATCTGGCAAAGAACCATCTAGTGTATATCTGATGCTTTCAAGGATGTTGCCCCCGATGGTTACGACAATAGAATCCTTATAAAAACCTGGTTGTGTAATGATCGAAGGTTTTGTAGTATAGCTACTAAACATTTCTTTACCGTCATTGGAATCGTTAGGTGTAGGCTCTGTACAAATAGCCCAATTCGCACTACCATCTTCTGATTTAGCGATAGAATGATGGACTTGTGTCAATATCAATGGGGCAGACTCGATAATGTCGCCCGCAGGATTTGCAAGGACAACAAATTCATCTTGATTTGATTGTGTAAATTTAAAATTGGTATGCAAGTCTACATCTGTGACAACATCTCTAGATGATGCCCAAACTAATAGAAAACTTTTTGGTTGAATTAATATACCATTTGGAAACTTCCATTTTTTGGGTTTGTCAAGTTTATCAGAAAGATGCCAACCAGATAAATTGACAACCACATCACTTGTGTTATATAGTTCAATCCAATCTTCTGTTTTACCGAACCCATCCCTAAACTCCTTTAAGTTTGATGCGGAATATTCATTGATGACCACTTGGCCCCGCACACTTGAAAACAAAAGTATAGTCAATAATAATAAAATAAATCTCATGTATGTATAAATTAGAAGGAACAAATCTACAATAATAGTTGAGTGATTAGCAATCTTTGATTGGTAAAATGTAAATAAGGTCCGTTGGAATACTTAAAATAATTGAGAATGGTTAGGAAAGTAGTATTAAGTTTAGGTTAAATGTAGATGAAAGCTGGCTTTCTTGATTTATAAGTCCATTTTGTAATACAAGATTTTTTCAAATTAAGATTTTTAAATCTCATCCCAATTTATCTAACATCTGTAAAACTTCTGCTTTTTTTCTGACTGAAACTGGAATTTCATGTCCATTTTTAAGACGTAGAAATCCGCCATCTCTTTTTGAAAATTCCAGTAAATAATTGAAGTTCACTAAATGTGATTGATGCACTCTAATGAAATGGTGTTGTGTAAGGATATCTTCAAAATATTTGAGTGTTTTAGTGACGTACACTTTTTCACCACCATGAAGGAAAAACCAAGTATTATTACCATCGGATTCACATCTGATGATGTCGGCAATTGTGACGATATGGATTTTTTCTGAAGTACTTAATGAAATTCGTGAAGGTAGAGTATTTGGATGATTAATGGTTTCTTTCAATATCTCGATGGATGGCGTCATGCTGTATTTTCTGTTTTTCACTTTTTCAATTGCTTTTTGTAGCAAGTCCGCATCTATTGGTTTGAGTAAATAGTCCGTGGCAGAGTAACGAAAAGCTCTCAATGCAAATTCTTCATGTGCCGTAGTGAAAATAATGTTTGCTTTTAGATCAGGGAAGATTTCTAAGAGATCAAAACCATTACCATCGCTCAATGAAATATCGAGAAATATGATGTCTGGTATCCCTTGACGTAGTAACTTTGCAGCATTTACTACACTGTCTGCAGATCCAATAACTTGAATTTCTTTGCAATATGTATTTATATCTGAAATGAGTAATTGGACAGCTTCAGGCATGTCTTCGACGATAATGGCTTTTAACATGGTATTTTATTTTGAATTGAGTTTAGGAATTTAGGAGTCATACTAATAATTTGTGGTCACTGGGATTTTTAGAATTACTTTGGTGCCGAGTGCTTTCCCTTCTTGATCATATAAGTCAATAATGTCATGACCAGAATCTTTTGATTGATTTTTAAGTGCGTGTAACCTTTGGCTCGTCACTTCCATACTTACAGAAATATGTCCGTCTCTATGATAGAGAGATAGCTCATTCGCTTTTACTCTGCCTACACCATTATCAATGATGGTACAGATGAGAAGATGATTTTCTATTTCAAAATTTATTTGAACTAATCCTGGTTTGGAAAGATGCGAAATGCCGTGAATGATAGCATTTTCGACATATGGTTGGATCAACATGGTAGGAATATTGGATTCTTCTTGATTGATATTATTACTGACCTTGATTTCAAAAGTAAACTCATTTTTTTGGCAAAACTGTTCCATATTTAAATATTTGGTCAAGAGCTCAACTTCTGACTGAATGGAAACGGTTTTGCTACGTGAATTATTGAGGATGCCTCTCATTAACTGAGCGAAATTTTGTATTTGTTTTCTTGCAGCATCAGCATCTTTATTGACTACAAGAGACTGAATACTATTAAGTGCATTAAAAATGAAGTGTGGATTCATTTGTAATTGTAGGGCTTTTTGTTCAAGGGTTAGCAGTTCGTTTTTCAATGTTAATTCGAGTGTTTTTGCTCGGGCTTTGTTTTTAATGATGGATTCACGCCATTTGAAAATAGTAATTAAAATGGATAAAACTAGCAAGATTGCCACAATTCTAAACCAGTTTTCTTCCCAAAAAGGTTTGCTAATCTCAAAACACACTTGTTCGGTATTGCTGACCTGGATTTCGTCAAATGTGGACTGTACCATAAAACAATATGAACCTGGTGCAATTCCTGAATAATTTATTCGTTTCTCTACGTTCCAATTTGACCATTCTGAATTTGCACCTAAGAGTTTGTATCTAAATTTTAACTTGTCTGGAAAATTGACATGAACAGCATCATAATTAAAACTTAGATGATTCTGTGAATAGGGTAGTGTGGAAGTTGTATTGTCGATTGAATTTGAAAAACAGGGCTTATAATTCGTTTG
>DAOLFJ010000150.1:0-10986 GCA_035326365.1 Saprospiraceae bacterium
CTTAGTGTATTCTATGTGTTCTAAGTGGTTTATTTTTTTTTACCACTAAGTTCATGAAGGTTCTTACTAAGTTTCACTAAGTGTTTACTTATAAACAATCAATAATTTATAATTTGGTGATTAATCAATTTTTAAAAATTTTCCAATACTTTTTTGACCAGATTTTGATGTCAGAATGACAACATAAGTTCCGTTTCTCAAGCTGTTTATTTTTATTCTATTGTCATCGTTAACATTTGATTTTTGAATTAAGTTACCACTCAAGTTATATACTTCTGCTGTACAGAACGATTGTCCTTCAAAAAATATTTCTTGACTTGAGGGGTTTGGGTATATCACTATTTTGTTGATGCTTGATGGTGTGTTATCGGTATCAGTTCGTAGTGATATTGGTTGTACTCTAAATAATTGTCTACCATGCAAAGGGTGTAAAGCTATAAAATAAAAGTATCCTTCGCGAAGAATAATTTTGTTTTGAGATGGGTCACCTGATATATCTTCTAGTTGGGTTATATTTAGATTTTCATCCATAATATAAATTTTATCACCTACATAAATGAGTCCTTCATTTTGATATTGTTCGAAGTTGAATTTTAAATTAGATCCTATGACATCAATTGATTTAATTAGCTGATAAGTCTGAAAGTCGTCACTCATTTCATACATTACCAATTTTGAAAAAGGGTCCTTACCTTTCTTTGCTACAAAGATATTTTTTCCAAAATAATTAAATACCTTAATGAGTTGGAGCGAACTGATACTGTCAGGTAATGCAAGACTCATATTTTGATTGAAATCATACAGATAGGATTTGTAAACTCCAGTAGTCTCAAGCTTAGATGCGATGATATATTTTTCTGATACAATAAGATATAAAGTAACATTTTCAGGTAGGGTCGATTTTTTAAGTGATATACCATCAAATATATCATATGTTTTGTCTGCTTTCAAAATCAAAATATGACTATCGTTAATTTTTTTAATCGGAAAATTTAATCCACCTCTTACTTCCATTTCAGTAATAATGTCGTAGTCTTTTCCATCAATATGAACAATCGCTTTGTCATTTACATAAAACATTTTGTCATTTAGTATGATTTTTTCAAATCGAGAAGATGGGTCCACACTCAGAAAGGTGTTATGAATCGATTCGTCCTGTAAAATTACTCTGACTGTTTCGCCCTTTGGATAATAAAGATTTCCTTTGTGTATCATTATTTGATATCCACTCGTTGGTGCATCGACATTATCAATTCTTTTAACAACCGTTGATCCTTGTTTAATCATATTTAATGTAGCATCGTAATAGCCTTCTGTAAAGTAAATATCACCATTAATTACACCAAAATCTTTAAAATTAAAAAGATCACTTTGCATTAATTCGCTCTTTTGAATATCCCCAACTTTTGAAACTACGGATTCAGAAAATTGATATACTTCTAGATTGTTAACATTATCTTGAATCCAAAACAAAATACCGCCAATAATTTTATAATTTATGACTTCTTTTTGGGAAGTATTTAATTGAGTGTATTCTTTTCCTTCGATATGATACAAATTTTTGTCAAAAAGCAATAATGTTGAATCATTTAATGCAATATTTGCTCTGGAAAACAAGCCATTTGGTGCATACGGCTCGAATTCATAATTAGATACCGTTTGATTCTTTAAGTCAATTTGAAATAGCTTTTTATCATTTTCGTTGTTGTTATAAATATTGAAAATGTACTTATCATTTATTTTGATAGCCTTGATCGAAAAGAATAAAGTTTTAAAAGTAATTGGAACAGAATGTGGCATTTCTTTTTTTGTAAATATATCCAAAACCCTTAAAGTATCAAAATCCAAGTGAACAAGATACTTATCTTCCGCAATATAATATTGTGAAGTATTAAATGTATTAAAAGTCACCTTTTCATTTGAAGATAAGTCATGAATAATAGTTTTACCATGCTCCTCGTAAATTATTTTTCCTTGTATAAGACTTGGATAAATATCAATTACTGCATCATCAACTGGGATACTTTGGATATTGAAATCATTAAGACTAATCAGTTTAAGTTCGTATGGTCCAGACGGTCCACTAGATTTATTTGTAAATGAAAGAGCAATGTGATCTCCAATTTCGAATATAGTAAATGAGCGAAATTCATTTAAATGTTCATACACTAAGCTGTTTTCCCCAGTTTCTATATTATATGCATAAGTTTTACTTAGATTGTCATAAATGATAATTCCGTTGATGTAATAATATCGTTTTGTTACTTGTGGGAATGTAAATACTGTTTGATAAACTTTTGAAATTTTGTTATAACTAACCAAATCAAATCTAACACTATCATAACTAAGCGACCTACCCCAAATGAACTCTTCTGACATACCCAATACATAAAATTGTCTTTTTAGTGTATCAATAATATCATTTTTAAAGTTTAAATAATAACTATTACTTCCATTATTTAATCCAAAAGAATGGTACAATATGACTTGTTCTTCTGCAAACTTAGCGTTCCAAGAACCTTTTTCCACGCCAATACCATATTCAAAATATTTTACTTCATCATCTACAAAATTATAAGCAATAGAAGCTGATCCATTCTCCAGTAATAGGAATTTTCCAGTAGTCTTGCCTATTATAACTTCTTTACCACCTTCTATTTTCCTAGTGTGTAGCAGATTAAGCGATTCATCTGTCATTTCATAAGTGGTAACATTATCAAATTTATCGAAAGACAGCATGTATTTTTTATCCAAATACTCGTGGAAAGCATAATTTTCTGACGTGCCATTACCGACGATATCGGTTATTTGCTCTTGAGCGCCTATGACATTTACGAAAAGGCTCAAAAATAAAATAAAGAAATGTTTCATGAGTTTATATTTTATTTGTTTTAATGGTTAGATGGAAATCACAGTGGCTAATAAAAAAGTAATAATTTTAGTTTGTATAAAATAAATCATTAAGAATTTCCTGTACTGATTTCATTAATTAAAATTTTTACATCACAAATCTATAGAATAAATCAATACTTCCAACAAAATAATAAGAACATGTCGCCATGGATATATAAAAAGTTGTAAAAATCAATTTTGTCTAATCGAAATACTTATTATAATCAAACTTAATTGTTTTTATCGATAAATAAGTACCTTTGGCCCATTACCTCAATACCGTAATATCTCCTGCCAGTATTTTCTCTTTACCATTTATAAGTTTTAAGGCTATTTTGTATATATAAACACCTGGCTGACAATCAGCACCCTTGAAACTTCCATCCCAAACGACAAGTGCGGGTAATACTTTGTCTATACTATATACATTGTTGCCCCATCGGTCATATATTGCGCAAGTTGTTACTTCCTCAATAGCCGTATTATTGGTAATCGTAAATAGTCCATTGGTTGTCGATCCGGGTAAGATGATGTTGGGTAAGACAATTTCGGTTGTAATTTCATTAACTTTTATTTGTAATGAGTCTTGTGCTAAACAGCCATTGTTATCAACTATTTCTAGGCTGACTTGCCCAGATACATCCCCAATAAATGTTACCCCAGATAATTTTTCAGTAATTATCTGACCATTTGGCAAAGACCATATTGTAGACAAAATATCTTCAAATGCTAAGTTGGATGTAAAATCTACTTCAACAGTCTCACCCTGATCGATGGTGATGTCTAAGCCTAAATCAATTTCAAATGCGACGGGTGGATTTAAGTCAATCATTTGCTCAACACTGCAAGTAAAGCTGTTGACAGCCAATATCGTAAATTGACCTGCAGGTAGATTTTCTATTGTTAAATTGTTTAATGGTGTACCATTTAAGGAGTAATTTACGTCTTGAGTAAGGTCCAATGGAATAATATTTATAGTGCCATCTGATTGTCCAAAACAAAGTGGATCCGTTATGTCTAGCTCGAATTCAGGTAAAGGTTGTCTGATACCTTCGACAGTAGATGTATCTGAGCCACATTCATTATTTACCACATAGTAAGCCTTGAAATTATCTTTAATATTCTCATCAAGGTTTAAAATAGTAGGTATTGGGTTTAGGAAGTCTCTCAAATACCATTGTCCTCCTTGATCAGCAAAATTTATAAAGTCATTAAGATTAACTGTAATTACTAGATTGTTACAAGTTGCAAAAGACTGGTCATCTGTTCCAGCATTTGGTTTATCTCTGATGTCTAATACATCACTTCCTAAATCATACTTGCACCCAAAATCATCTGTGAATGTATATTTTAATATATCTCCATTTTTAAGATTTTCATTGATTAGCACAAGTCTGCCATCCACAAAGCCAAAGTCTCCTACGATACTCTGATTTATAGTTACTTCCAATAGGCCACCTGCAGGATTTAAAATATTAAAAAAAATAGGACTTTCTTCACAAGTATATTCATCTAATGAAATGGTAATACCTGGTTTTGAAGTCCATTTAACTCTAATTCCCAATGAGACATCTGTACATTCACCGGCAATATTAATTTCCCCATTTGGATCACTTTGGCCAACTATTCTTGTCAATATATAAGAATTTCCTGCATAAGATGGTTCAAATGGTATTGGAAATGTTTTTGTTCTCACCAAGATGTTACCAATACTGTTTATTTCTCCATCGTGCAGAATATATTCAAAACTATCGCCATTGTCTAACGTGAAGTTTTCTGCTATGGTAGGAGAAAGGTCTTCTCCTTCACAAAGTGTTAAATTACCTGAATTTAAAGTACCTGCATCTGTGATACAAACACATTCTTTTGTCTCCACAATCAAAGGTGTAGCACATCCTCTGTCATCTTCTACAAAAAAGGAAAAATTAGTCAAACTAGCAAAGTTTTCACTAACGTAAGGCGAAGTTATGGGTGTATCTCCATTAAGAAAATAGGGTGCTGTACCGCCTGATATTTCAAAGCTTGTATTAAACTCAAAGCCTGTACAATCTGAAAATATATTGTTGATAACTGGTCCATCAAACAGTTCAAAAGTTTTGGTGAAAGTGGTCACACATCCATTCTCTTCTACATCTAAACTAGCTGTATAAATCCCTGCTTTGTCAGAGACAATACCTAGAAAGTTTACAACTACAAATGCATCTTGGGGAAATAATGTCAATTCAAAATTGGTAATGTTGACTGAAGTAGTACTGTAATCGAAATCTCCATTTGGTGTACATGGCGCTACTATGACATCCCATGTCAAAGTTGGGTTTTGGTAAAAGACAACAGGCTGGCCCTCAGTCACAAATGAACATGGTTGGATCGCATAATTTCCATTTTCATAATTGACAGAAACGTATGAAATGTAGTAAGTTGTGCCAAAAGCGATATTTGGTGTTTTGGTAAAGCTTCCATCTGCTGATGTTTCAAGAATGGTTCCTAATGTAGTGGTGGGAGAAGTGTGAAGGATGTAAATAAAACTATCCACTTCGCCGAGTATTCCATCAAAATTATAGACTGCATTTATGGATTGGCCCTCACAAGCGGTCAATAATACATTTGACATCGTACCAGCTGTACTTTGGCAGGCACAGTTGAAAGTCAAATTAGCACTATTTGAGCAACCATTTATCGAAGTAATAGTCACTTGAGTTGTGTTTCCCGATGGTAAATTTTCGAATAATAGCTGATTTGGTGTTACTTCTGTTGAAGAAATATTCGATGTGAAAGGAGCTGAGCCTAGAATGGAAATAGTAGTGCTAAACGAAACAACATCTTGACAATCATATAAAATCGGTCCGAAACTGACAGGTTGTTTGAAAGTAATATCTAATGTAGAAGTGTCGCTACACACATCATTATTGGCTATCAGGGTGACTTCGTAGCTGCCAAAAGTAGATGCTGTGACCAATGATTGAAGTCCATTTTGATTGGAAAAACTCAAGTTGGGATTACTAGATGACCAACTATAATTTGTACCAGATTGTGGATTTATAGATACGATATTCGTAAGTGCGCATGTATCGGACACAGGATTAATCGTCACTAAAGGATTGCTGCGGAATATGACAGGTTGACCAGGCGATACACCAAGACATAGATCACTTAAGTCAACATTACCATTCAAATTATTGCCAATGACATATGAAATATAGTATCGTGTATTGAGATTGAAACTTGGTTGATAAACAAAAATTCCAGTTTGATTGGTTGCCAAAACATTACCCAAAATATTGCTTGCGCTCGTATGCAACACATACATACCCACGTCGTCAGCATCTAATATTCCATTGTTATTATATATTGCAGTGACACTTCCTCCTTCTGCACATACTATTAGTTCAGTAGATTCCATTGTTCCTCCTTGAGTATTACAGTCACAATTAAAGATACCTTGTACAGCAGTAGAACAATTGATGCCATCTCCTATATCAAAATTGTAAGGTGTTCCAGAAGTGATGAGTGAAGATGTATAATTATTTCCTACGATTGGATCACCATTAACTATGTATGGGGATTGACCACCTGAAATGCTGAAAGTCACGGTATATCCTCCGTCCAATGGGTCACAATCTACACTTGTTGTCTGGGTAGTAAGTGCATCGAAAATTTGTACTTCTACAATATCAGTACCAAGACAACCTTGATTGTTTTCTTCTAGTAAGAATTGATAAACTCCCATTCCATTTAACGTGACTTGTGTACTCAATAATTCAGGGAAATCAATATCAATATTACTACCTGAAAGCACACTCCAATTGGTGGTACTTCCTGTCACAGAATTAGACCCATTAAGTGTAAAGGTATTTCCGCAAACTTGTAGATCGATCCCTGCATTTGGATTTGGGATTTGATTGAATATGACAGGTTGACCTGAAGATATAGATAAACACGGATCACTCAGATCGACCGTACCACCGATGTCATTTCCAACCACGTACGAAATATAATAAGTAAATCCATATTGTAATGTGGGTATATAAATGAATTCAGGTATAACATTAGAACTAAAAATACTGCCCAAAATATTTCCTGGATTATCATGCAAAACATAAAAACCTATATCATTAAAATCTAAAAATGTACCTGTTGCCACACTACCTACAGCTAACTGATCTTCACAAACTTCTATTAATTGGTTGCTACCAAAGCCTGCATCAGACACGCAAGGACATTCTTGACTACCTGATAAAGTAATCTCACAATCTTCGCTATCATTAATAACAAAACTATAATTATTACCAAATGGTATTAAGGTCGATGTAAAGGTATTTCCAGTAAAGGTGTTATTATCCACAGAATAAGGCGGTAAACCACCACTAATATTGAATGAAAATGTATATCCATTTGCATTATTACAATCAAATACGGGATTTGAAATCAATAGGTTTGGTAAGAAGGTGATAATGATTGTATTTATTCCTGTGCAGCCATTCAAAGTCTCTGAAAGTTGGACGGTGTATGTGCCGGGTAGGGTAGCATTTACTTCAGTTGATATACTATTTTGCGCATTAAAGTTTAATATACCTGGTCCTGAAATCTGTAACCAATTGTATGTTGAAAATCCATTAGGCACTGTAACTTCAAGTATTGCAGAAAGTCCACATTGACTGATGCTAGAGATATTGGGTGTGGGTATATCGATAATTTGGATATCTTGACAAATACTCTGTGGTGGACTACATTCGGATGTCACATCTACGCAAACGGTAATGGTTGCTGTAGATGATGTAGTAATTGATATTTGTCCACTACCTTGTCCAGATAAAATCGTACCTGGGTTTACAGTCCAGTTGATAGTAGAGTATGATGCAGCATCACTAAGACTAGCTTGGAAATTTGAACTTATACAAGCAGAGGATGGCAAATTGATTATGGGTGGCGGTGCTAGATCTATTACGGTTACATTGAGACAGTTTGTTTCAACTTCATTGCAAGGATCTGTAATATTATAGCAAATTTGACCACTTCCACTGTTATTCCATTGCACTGTTGCATCACTTTCAGTTTGGCTGGTGATGACACCATTTATGACCGTCCATGTATTGGTAAATCCTGGAGGCAGCCCAGGACTTAAGGTATATGTTTCATTTTCTCCTTCACAAAATAATATGTCACCTAGTATAACATTGTCCACAACAATTACGGGTACGAAGGTGATAGATATGGTATTAATGCCTACACAACCTCCAAATCCTTGCTCCACTTGCAGCACATAGGTGCCGGGTAAACTTGCTGTGACATCAGTAGTTGCATTATTAGGATTACTAAATATTATGGTTCCTGGTCCAGATAGCTGAGTCCAATTGTAAGCTGCACCACCTGGATCTGTGGCTGTTACCGTTCCTGATAGCCCGCACAGGTCAGTAGTTGTGATGACTGGAATGGCAGGTTGGATAATGATGATGTCTTGACAAGTAGTTTGTGGAGGTCCACAAGAAGATGTGGTTTCTACACAAATGGTAGTGTTTCCACTCACAGGTGATGTAGCGGATATTTGTTGTGTACCCTGACCTGATATGATGGTACCTGGCGTAACTGTCCAAGTATAACTAGTGTAAAGATTCGGACTATCTAGGAGTACCTGAAAAACTGCATCAACGCAAGTAAATGCACTAAAAGTAAAATTAGGTGGTGGTGGTGATGGGTTTATATTAACTGTAATACAATTGATTGTCAGGTCATTGCAAGGGTCGGAAATGTTATAACAAATTTGACCGCTACCAGCTGTATTCCATTGTACCGTCACAGAATTTTCAGTTTGACTAGTCACGAAGCCATTGCTCACTGTCCAACTATTTGTAAAACCTGGAAGTAGCAAAGGGTCTAAGGTATATGTTTCTGATTGACCAATACAGACATTTACATTGCCTAATATAACATTATCAACAATAGCAACAGGCAAAAAGGTTACTGAAATAGTATTGGTACCTACGCAACCATCTAGAGTTTCTGTTACTTGTATCACGTAGGTCCCTGGTTGACTCGCAGTTACAATGACGGAGTCATCGCCTGGTGGGTCAAAGGTTAAAACTCCTGGCCCTGATACCTGAGTCCATACTATAACAGCATCCAAAATTGGGAAGGATATGGATGCATTAAGTTCAAGTCCACAGTTGTTTTGAATAACAATTTCCGGCACGGGTGGATCAGTGATCTCAATGGTTTGACAAGAAGATTGTGGTGGACCGCAGTCTGATGTCACTTCTATACAAACAGTGGTTGTTCCTGTACTTAGTGAAGATAAAGTGATGCTGGATGTACCTTGTCCACTATTGATGATAGCAGGAGTGGAAGACCAATTGTAAGAAGTATATAGCGGAGATAGATCAATACTAGCAGTAAAGCTTCCATTTACACATGCTGTAGCATTCATAAAAATGACTGGTGGTGCGGGTTCATTAACTAGAATGGACTGGCAAGTTGTTTCAGAGACACCACACGGATCTGTAATGACATAACAAAGCTGACAACTGCCACTTATGTTCCATAAAACAGTGATGGAATTATCTGATTGAGCAGTGATATCACCACAATTAACGGTAAATGAACTGGTATAACCTGGTGGTAATACAGGGTTTATCATATACGTTTCAGTATTACCGACACAAACCATCATTTCACCTAATAAATTCGAGTTAAAATTGTAGTCAAAAACATTTACGTCTATGCAATCCTGAAGCACACCGCATGCATTATTATAATCCACACAAATATTAGCTGGACCTGTCTCCCAAGTAATAGTGGCAACTTCTCCATTTTCATCAAAAGTACTGAATTCTCCAGCATATGGATTGACAGATGGTCCGATATCATCACCATATGGATTTGTGACTGTATAGGTGACCAACTCTCCGGCACAAACAATTTCAGGCCCGTCTAAGGAAAGCGGCAAATCCAAAGGAATATCTATGGTAAAACCAAAACACCCGTTGGTACCAAATGTACCACAAAAATCTCCTGAATTGATTAAATTCTGAATAGTCATTGTTAAGTCTGTTCCATTTATTGGTGGTAACAAAGGAGCATCCGAGGTCAAATATGCCAACCCACAAAGCGAATAAGAACCTACCGGTAAATTATTAAATACCTGATCTGTTGTATATTCAATGGTAAACGGACTATTAGTCGTATTTTGTAAAAGCCAAATTATTGAGTATTGGTTTGGGTCTAGTGGTGGAGTTGCCCACCACTCTATATTGAGATCCAAGTTTGTGCCTAAGCAATAAGCCTGAGGTGCATTATTAAAGCTTCCTAATGTGCCGTAGGCATTACATGCAGGACTTGGAGTAGCACAAGCAAATGTACAACTAGTACCGTCATTATTTGCTAGTTCAATAGACCAATCATTTAATGTACCTCCATCACCACCGATGAAATCTTGAAATCTCAATGTCCACTGTCCATCCACTGGTCCAGTTAAAGTACTAAGACATCCACCATTATATGTATAATACGAACCCGTATATGTTTGACCAGACATATAATTTGAATTGGAAGTAAAATTGATTGGAAAACCTGGGTCAGGTACAGGGCTACCGGTACAGTCTAATATACAAATATTATAACCAATATTATTATTGACAGCTACCCCTGAGTTGTCTGATAAAAGGACTGAACTTCCATTTGGAGCTATCAAAGTGATCTCACATTCTCTGAGTGCATCATGGTCTACATTAATATTAACCGCTTTTACAAATTGTGTAGTATTGAGCGTGCCTGATGTAGCGCCTGATATCGTTAGAAAACCTTCTGCAGTTCCAGAAGTGGGTAAGGTCACAGGGCAATTTGTACAGGCACATTGACTATTTAAGTATAAGCTTAGATTTACAACAAAAAAGATAGTTAAAGTAAACTTGTATATTAATTTTTGGTCAGGTCGGATCATCTTTATTCGCTTTGTATTCTCAAATTATCATCTAAAACAGCTAGGTTACGCGTAAAAAGAAATTACAAACTTACACCCAAAATAAAGTTCTAATTTCTAATACGTTTCTATTTCTATTAGGATATTTATTGACTTACCATGTGAAATTTTTATTAAATCCT
>DAOLFJ010000151.1:0-10889 GCA_035326365.1 Saprospiraceae bacterium
TGATCTTGTGGCAAATATCAGAATTTATTTGTTCTCTCTGCCAATTGCTGAATTAACAACAACTATTACATGCCTTCACTCCACCATCCCAAATTGGTCAATGACCTGCCTTCCATTTTTTGCAAAAGAAAATTTTAATTCTTTCCAAGCAGTTCCTTCGATACCTTGCAAAGTTATACCTTCCTTTGTTTTAGTGAGGGTGATTAGAAAGTTAGCAAGGGTAGTATCATTTTGGTCTGAAAGTTTCTCTTTCTCAGTCATGCCATATTCATCAATATATTGCGTATTGTAATTTTTAAGACTAAAACTCAAGTCTATCCATGCACATCCTTTAAGACTTTGCATTTTAATGCCTGTGTCTGTATTTTCTATAACGATTTTAAAGTCTCTCAGATTGGTTGTGTCCTGATTTTGGGCAGACAATCGAAAACTTGTTGAAACAAGCAAAATAACGATTAATGCATTGATTAACAAGTTGTTAGACGTGGATTTTGTTTTCATTTTGTCTGTGTTTAGATTTTTATAGACGTAAGTAAAGAAATCTATTCTCTTTTCGATAACAAATGTAATACAGAATTTCGGACCATAACTATTTATTTGAAGATATTTGTTAAAATAATTTTTGAATGCGGTAGATTACAGCTAAAAGTAAACTAAAATGATTTACCTGCCCAATATTCTTCTTTTGGCACAGCACCATAAAACAACCATGATGCTGCGATTCCATTTGTCTCCAGTAGTTCTTTCTGAATAAAAGAACTGTCTTTTATAGAAAATTGTTTTTCATTTATCCTTCCTGTGAAAGGCTTACTTACAAAAATATTTTCTCCTACTTCAAATCTAACGCGCATTTCTGTTTGATAATTCCCAAAGTATTTTTTCATTAGGACGACTACGTATTCTTTTGGGTGAACAATGAGTCCCCAATGACCATTTCCGCAAAAGTCAAACCCTCTACTTTCGATTGGCAGCCATATACCAAACTCCTTTTTATCTCTTGCTTCTTGGATTCCAAACACATATCTGTCCTTTCCAAAGAATACTTTTTTCGAATTAGTCGAATTGACAAAGTACACAGGATAATATATATAATTGGTAGAATCGTACTCAAAAAATCGGGTGTATTGAACACTTTTGTCATAGTCTATATAAATTTCTAATCCATTTACATCAAAACTATCACTTAGGCCTATACTAGAATAACCTCCTAAGTAATCATCTTGTTTTACTTTCTGTATAGTTTTTGGATTTACATCAATAGAATCATGAAATTTGAATTTCCCTGCAAAAATTGGGAATACTTCAGAAATCGATTCTTCTTTATATAACTTTGAATTTATAGTGTCCACATATAAAGAATTGAAAATGTATGGAAATTTGAAACTTGTTTCTTCCAAATGGCTATTTTTTGGATTGCAATTCAGAAGTGTTCCTAATACCAATAAAAATATTATTTTTCGAGCTGCTACCAACATTTGTTTTCCATTTATAATTTTACAAAACAAAAACTTAAAACTATTTATTTGAGAATCAAAATACAATATAACTTGTGCCATTCGACACACCATGCTCTACTCCACTTTTATCATTACTTTTAAATAATCAGGTAATTTCTTAATGCTTTGCACCAATAATTCCAAATTTTCTTTCTTTTCGTCCTTGTTTTCTATATGATTATGGTAACTCATAAACAGAAAATATGACACAACCCTATTATAATCATCAAGGCCCATATCCTCAACCATGGATAGAATTTTTTCTTTAAACTTTTCTCGATGTTTTGATTCAGAAATCGCCCTTCCAAGCCTTCCAATATTACCATTATAATGATTGGTAGCAGCGTTTTCCACCCTTAGTGATATTCCTATCAACAAGTCAATGATATCTATATTCAGCTCTTCGAGTTCCTTGATGTATGTTTTACGTTCGCCATAGGCATAACTTCCATCAGACATCCTATCAAACCTATCATTCATAATATCTAAGTGGGCTTTTAAAAAAACTTCCCAATTTTCAGTCTCTGCAGAAAGAAGTGCAATATTGAATGCGTGTTCTCTTGGCCTATTATCTTGACTGCAAAAACCAATCACTTCTGTAGACCGCATGTCATCAAGCAATTTTTCCTTACTTTTACTAGAAAGTCTTTGCCAATTTTCGGGCATTTCTATCCAACCTTCTGTTTTCTCATCTTTAAGTTTGGTGACAACGGTATCTATGAGACAGTCAGCATATCCGATTTGCCTACTATATTTCGAATCTAACACAGTGGACTTAAAATCTTCAGGAAAATAAAAAGCATGAAGTGACTCATGTGAATATTCAGATTCTTTTTGATAATAAAATATCCATGTATTTTTTAGGGGCTTATGATAGAAATCAAGGACGTTTTCCTGACTTATTTCAAGCCCATAATCACTATTTAAAGAGACTTCACTGAATTCAACGACATCATTTTCTTCATAATCTTTATACCCATACTTCACAACCAATACATTTTTGTCTACAATTGCATTCGGGTATTTCAAAATAAAATTTTCAAATGAAATATTGTTTTCCAAATCAATTTTGGCTTGCTTTACATCATTGGTATCAAGCATTATTTTATGTCCTATAGTTTGCAATTTTGAATGAAATACTTTATCAAAATCACATACTTTAAATTTCAACTGCAATGAATCAGCTATATGTTTAAGTTTTTCTAATGTATAGGCATTATAAATAAGTCCATTATTATTAGTTCCGAATTCCGTCTGACCAAATAGCGATGATGACAAAAATATGGACAATACAAGCAAGGCGTTTTTATTCAAATGGCTGTATTCTAAGTCAGGATTTCTAGAGAAAACATTACGTTTTTCTACTAGTTCATTGGGTATATCAGAGTTTGTATGAATCTCATCACCCACATCTAAACAACTAATATCCAACAAGTTGCCATCACCTTCTCCATCTTCACCATCATCCAAACTGGAATAACTAGCTTCCTTATTATGGTCAATACAGCAATCTTCCGAACTTGAAAATTGTGTAGATATTTCATTTTCATCTGTGTGAATTCTATTTTGTTCTTCACAACTGCCTGCCTGAGCTACATCTTCATTTTCTAGGTCCCAATGATCAAACCCTTCACCAAAATGGATGTCCAAAAAAACATCCCAATGCACACCTTTTTCATCCCAAATCTTTTTACTTTGCTTTGTTCCACCTTGGTCCCCTACTCCATGGGGTCTGTTTCCCATCGTATCAGCTACACAAAATGGACCATACGCACTGTTATGCATGACTTGCAATACATTCATAAACAACAGGCCTGTCGGCTCACTGATAGGCCCATCTCGCCACACTTGCATGATGACAAAAGTCCACGGAGCTTTTATTTCGTTAGATGGCAAGAACCCATGTTTAATGAAATCAAGGTGTTCATTCCTTTTGCTAGTGATCGAAAATCCATCTTCATATGCTGATATTTTTTGATCAAAATCAATATGCAAAAACCCAATTTTTACAGTCTTAAGATTCCCATCATTTTTTTTTCGCCATAATGCCTTACGATTCAGTTGCCACACTTGTGGATCGCTTGTTTCCGTCCATAAACTACTACTGTAATGTTCATAAGACTTTTTTTGGTAGATTTCCAGACGTCTGAACATCATTTGTGAAGCCTCGTCTTTCAGACCAAAATTGATAGATTTTTGACCTTTTATATGTTCATTATCAGCACGTAACGTTCGTATCATAGCCTTCATTACTGCAGGCGTATAATCCATATCGGTCCACCGCTTGGTAATGTGTATCATTGCTTGGCGAAACAATTGACCTCCACGAGTGGCTTTACCAAATTCTCCTTCGTTTTTTCGCGTCTCTTCATATTGAGGTGCATTTTGTCTGATCTCTATGGCTACTTTTTTTGGTTTTTTTCTTATCCCAGGTTTGCCATCTCTTTTCTTAAACCCAACCATATCTCCCACTTTACCTGTAAATGTAACAATTCCAACTTGATCTCCCATGCTATGTGTTTTTTATTACTTTACATAACGAACTAAATTACAAATTGTGTATGTCATTAACCAAACTTTAACGCATGATATATGGAAATAAACTGTAATAAAAAACAAAACACAAGTCAACAAAACGGTGCATGCTTTAAACTTTGCCTTTATAAAGCATAAAATACCTTATCAATCGCAAACTTGGTTTACATCAAATAATTCCAAAATAAATATTAAAAAACAACATCAATCTACAAGAAATGAAGTATCTTTGAATAATTGTTTTAGGCTTCTACCTAAGCCATAAAATCCCACCAAAAGGATTATTTTTACTACAAAAAAAAAACGCCTTCCCCCGACCTTCACCCGACCTTCACTCGACCTTCACCCGAAGTAACTCCATAGGAACACCGTAGTAACTCTAGGGTTACTTAATAGGAACTCCATATACCATCCACTAATGCTTCAAGTATACTCCACCCAAGTTTAAGTATTGCTAAACAAAGCTTTCCTTAAACATTTTAACATTAGACAAGATAAAGCAATCAAGCGCAGCTTCAACGGAATAAGCAATTTAGCAAATCTACATATCCACCAATTCCGCAATTAATGCAGTTCAGCAATTCCTCCAAATAAGCAAATCTACAAATCCAAGCAAATCCCCAAAACCATCTTCCCCTTTTTCGTTAATATTTTACTAAACATCATCAGATTAAACTTCCATCCAAAAGAATTGTCTACTTTTGACACTCAATTTTTTATATATGAAGTTTTTCCCACTTTTCCTTTTAGTTTTTAGTTTTTCAGCCATTTCTGCTCAGACCACTGAAGGTATCATAAAATACAAACAGACATCCTACTTTGACAACGAAAATCTCCCAGCTGATGCTCCAAAATCAATGGAAATAGGGATGAGACTTACGTTCAGTAAAACTGCTTCTATTTACGAAAAAGACCCCGATGTGGTAGTAGTCGAAAATCCTGAAGACAATACACCTAGAATGTTCAGAAGAATGAGAAACCAAGGCTCGAGAACGTACTATAAAAACATCAGCGAAGGTAATGTGCTAGAACAAATCAATTTTTTTGGTAAGGATTTTCTAGTGACAGATACTATTGCTAATATCAAATGGAAAGTAAGTGCAGGCGAACAAAAAATCATTCAAGGGTACACTTGTATGAAGGCTACATACAAAGATAGTTTGAACAATCTAGTCGCATTTTTTACACCACAGATTCCCGTTTCTACAGGTCCAGAAAAGTATGGAAAGCTCCCAGGTCTTATCCTAGAAATCCAGAGCGCAAAGATGCATATCATCGCTACAGAAATCAACAAATCAGCACTTGAATCACCTATTGCCATCCCGTCAAAAGGAGATAAAATGAGCCAAGATGCATTTAAAAAGTTGCGTGATGAAAAAATGAAGGAACAAAGAGAAATGTGGGGAGGCCAAGGCCAGGGCCGAAGAATGAGTAGACAATAAATCTGAACACCAACTTTATAATTCAATTTTTTAATGACAAGATTAATAATAGCTGCATCGTTTCTTTTGCTGACATTGAACGTAGCTGCACAAACTTACACCTTAAAAGGTAAAGTCCAAGACACGGCAAATAAAAACTTGATAGGAGCCGTAACGGTTGCCCTTAATCCCATTGATTCGGTATTGGTAGGTTTTGCTGCGACAGAGCCAGATGGTAGCTTCACTATAAACGATTTACCGATGGGTTCTTATAATTTTCAAGTAACATATATCGGTTATGGTACGATCCAAAGATTGATAGAAGCAAAAGGCAACAACAAAACGATAGACCTAGGTGTCATCACCATGAATGAAGAAGGCAAAATGCTCGATGCAGTGACGATTTCTGCTGAGTATGTACCCATAAAAGTGACCAAAGATACGCTTGAGTTCAATGCAGATGCCTTCAAAACCCAACCCAACGCAGTGGTAGAAGACTTACTGAAAAAATTACCAGGTGTAGAAGTCGATGCAGAAGGTGGCATCAAAGTACAAGGTGAAGATGTCATTTCTGTCACGGTGGATGGCAAAGAGTTTTTCGGCAAAGACCCAAAAATGGCAACAAAAAATCTTCCTGCAGACGCTGTTAAAAAAGTCCAAGTCTTCGACAAAAAATCAAAAACTTCTGAATTTACCGGTGTGGATGATGGTCAAGATGAAAAAACAATTAATATCGAACTAAAAGAAGATAAAAAAAGTGGTTACTTCGGAAATATTATGGCAGGATACGGTACGGATGATCGCTACGAAGGTAAAGGTATGCTCAATCGATTTGACAAAAAACTTCAGCTGTCATTCATTGGTGGACTCAACAATCTCAATAATACAGGCATTAGTGTAAGCGATTTTGCAAGTATGTCAGGTAGTGGTGGAAGACTGAATTTTAACACAGGCGCGCCCGTTTCATTCAATCAAAATAATAGTGGCGAGACTAGCAGTGGAACAGTTGGTCTAAACTTAAATTATGATTTGGGTAATAAAAACAAGATCAACTTTAGTTATTACTTGACACAAAATAAAACTGATCTTCAGGAAATATCCAATACAAACTCATTCCAAAGAGATCTCAACTTGATCAATATCAAATCAAGAGTGGCAATAAATGAAGGTCTAAATCATAACTTTTATTCTGTCTTGGATCTAAAAATAGATTCTACCACTGAGATGACATTTACAGGTTCATTAGGATTGAGAGATAGTGAGAGTAATAGTGATTTGATAGATACGACATTCAATGATCTCAGGTCTCTGTTGAATCTAAATGAACAAAATAAAAACGGTGAATCTAATAATGATAACTATTCATTCCAATTGAATTTACGTAAAAAGCTAAATAAAATAGGTAGAACGGTTGCCTTAGATGGTTCTTACGGCAACAATCTTTCTAATAGTTTTAATGATTTATTCAATAATGTGTTGGATGAAAATCTAGTCCAAATTGTAGAAAGGTCGGCATTTCAACGCCAATTCCAAAACTCTGATAACAAGAATTATAATGTCGGTGCTTCATTTACAGAGCCATTGAGTAAAAAATGGTTTCTGACATTAAATGCTTCACGCAAAAACAATAAAACTGACCTTATCAAAGACTTTTTTGATATAGACCCAAACAACACTACCATCAGAGTACTCAATGAAGAGTTGAGTCGTACTTTTGACAATACTTTTGTTTACAACATAGGTGGTGCCAATATCAGATTTAAAAACGAAGCACTGACATTCAGCACAGGATTAGAATTTCAGAATTCAAATCTTGACGGCATACCGAATATTGGAGCGCCCATAGACAGAAGTTTCAATTACTTTTTGCCAAAAGCGTCCTTAGAGTTTGAAAAAACAAATATTCGTTTGAATTATTCGACATCCGTTCGTGAACCTTCTATGGATCAACTTCAACCTGTTATAGACAATTCCAATCCTCTAAATGTCTACATCGGTAATCCAAATCTTGTCCCTGAATACAGACACAATCTTCGTATAAGATACAACTTTTTTGACCAGTTTAACTTCAGAAGTCTTTTTGCAAATATCAGAATAGGCTATACAGAGAATAGAATCACCACTTCTTCTTTTATAGATCAATCATTCGTAAGAACTCAAACACCTTTGAATACAGATCAAGAAACGACCCTTGCGGGAAATATAAATTACAGCAGCCCGCTCAATTTTATGAAAGCAAAATTCAGGGCAGGTGTCAACTCATCGATTACAAATGGTATCAATTATATCAACCAAGAAGCCATTAATATTTCAAGATTGTCGAATGGTGTGAATGTCATGTTAGAAAACAAAACCAAAACAAGATATGACGCTTCTATAGGTGGTAGATGGAGCTTTAACAATAATATTTACAAAAATAACGAGTCGTTAAACAGTGATTTTGTAAACCAAACTTATGACGGTTATCTTGCCCTGTTTGCAGGCAAAGGTTGGACCATAGACACTAGAATGGAATACAACATCTATGGACAAGGCTCATTCGACGAAGTGACTTCCGTAAAGCTTTGGCAAGCTTCCATTTCCAAAGGATTTATGGCTAATAAACTGACCGCAAAACTTAGAATATTCGACATTCTAAACCAAAACCAAGGCGTCAACAGGACAGCATCAGAAACGTACATAGAAGAATCAATTTCCAATACAATTGGCAGATATGTCTTACTGAATGTGACTTATGCGCTTAATGCACTAAGTGCGCCACCTGCACCTCAGATGATGATGTGGCACTAGTAAAGTGCCCATCAAAGCATCTGACATATTTAAAAATTAAGTATTGAATGCATTAAGAGCATGCTTATTTTACATAAGTCATCATCTTATGGTCTTTAAATATACCATTTGGATTCTTTACAGTCAATTGAAAGACATAATTTTGTGGTGGTAACCCTAAACTTTGAAAATTAATGTCTATTTTATGATCTCCTTCACTCAAATGACTATCTAATATTGTTGTGATCAATTTTCCACTTGTATCCCATAATTCCATCTTTACTTCCGAATCAAACTTGAGAACTAGAGGAATAGTAGTTTCGGTATTATAAGGATTTGGATAGTTCTGACCTAAGGTAAATTGCTTAGCGTTTTGATACTCAATATGACCGAGACTAGAAGTTCCCGAACCTTGGATCGAAGCCTCTAAAAAGCTAGAATAAGTACCGTCCGAATTTTTGACCAAAGTCGCTGTTTGTAAACTAGCTCCATCACTAAATATATTGTCCGTGCCTACAGTAAGTGGGTCCGCGCCTTTGGTATAAAGTGAAGAATTTTCAGCGTATAGCGTATTTTTAATGGTTCTATCCCAAGTCATCTGTGATATTGCAGCATAGCTCGAACTCACATGTGCTTGAAAATGAATGTGGCAAATTCTACCTGTGTACCAACCTGGAAAAATTGTGGTAAACTCGACCTCACCATTTGCATCTGTAAATTGATAACCTCTAAGATAAGTGAGTCCAGCTTGACCTTGATTATTTGAACTGCTGTAACCACTGTAGAGACCATCTTTGTTGCAGTGCCAAATATTGACACGGACATTTGGTATCGGCAAACAATTGGATTGGCCTATAATCCTAATTTTTAATTTGAATGTCACACCAGTTTGATTTTCTCTGATATCACTTCTAAAAAAAGCGGTATTTTCTGTCAAATCCAATGGAAAAGGCCCCGCGGTCTCAGTCGGTATCAAAACACAAGCAGTCGGACAAGATGCATCCTTTAATTTATTGAGTATTGCATCACCTCCCGGAATTACAGCTACAGCTCCTGCAGCACCCAAATTTCTTAAAAATTCTTTACGATTCATATTAATTTATTTTAATTACTGAGATTACAAAATTAAGGATTATTGTAAAAACCAATTGCAATTTGCGGTTAACGGCATCAAAAACGGTGTCAATGATTATGGTTTATTAGCATTTATAATTGGATTTAGAAGACTACTCACCGCTTGACTATATTTTCTCCCGATTGGTATTGTCTTATTTTCTAGTACAAGCGTGTTTTGCACACGTTTCTGAATCTTTAAAACATTTACAATATATGATTTATGCACCCTTAGAAATTTATCCGAAGGAAGCTCCTTTAGAATATTAGCCATCGTCAATCGGACAATAAGTATCTTTTGATGTGTCAAATGTATCTTAATGTACTCGTCGTACCCCTCTATTAATTCGATGGTATCAAAATTGACTTTTGTAATGACAGAATCAACTTTTACAGCTATACCATCTAATGATGCTGCTTGACTTGATTTTTTATATTGAAGCTGGAGAATTGATTTCTGAATAGCTTCACTAAAACGGTCATAAGTAAAAGGTTTTAATAAGTAATCTATAGCACTTAAATTAAATCCTTCTACTGCAAAATCTGCATGAGCTGTGGTAAAAATGACATGAATATTCTTTTGCAAAGTCTTAAAAAACTGAACTCCAGAGATGTTTGGCATCTGAATATCAAGGAAAATTAGGTCAACATCATTTGTCTCTATATAATTTTTTGCATCATCAGGAATTGTAAAACTTTCTATCAATTCAATACCTTGATGTCTTTGACAAAAATTCTGGAGAACCCTGAGCGCCGGAAATTCATCATCCAATGCGATTGCCTTGATCATGCTAAATCTATTTGTAAATGAATTTGATAAATATCTTGCATATCATCAATGACTAAATTATGCTGATTTGGGTACACAAGTTCTAATCTTTTTAGGGTGTTGGTAATGCCTAGACCAGACACATCTTCCTTAAGACTGATATTGGCTAATTTTTGATTCCTGACAGTCATATCTAATTTTTGCTGAACTACATTGATTTCTATAGAGACATTTGACTCTGTTTCTGGTGAAATCCCATGTTTGAATGCGTTTTCTACAAAAGTGATCAAAATATTAGGACATATCTTTTGATAATCTACCATACCGTGCACTTGATAATCAATATTGGCGGTTTGGTCAAATCTAATCTTCTGAAGTTCAACATAATTGGTCAGGTATTCAAGCTCATCTTTCAATAGCACAAAGTCTTGGTTGGTATCTTTGAGCATGTATCTCATCATTCCTGATAATCTGGCTATTGCGTCAGCGGTATGATCAGATTGTTGGATGGCCAATGAATATATCCCATTCAGCGTATTGAACAAAAAATGCGGATGAAACTGTGCCTTTAAAAAAGATAATTCAGATTCTAATTTTTCATTTTCAACATCCTTAAGACGATTCATAATCCGAAAAAGAAAAGAAATCAAAATAACCCAAGAAAATCTTAAAATATTAAGTCTAACACTAGGTTCAACATGAAAATTCGAAACCAACGATTTCCCTGTTTGTGGTGCATGAATATGCCCTGCTTCATGTTTGTGCATTGGACGGGTAGGCCGCACA
>DAOLFJ010000524.1:0-2189 GCA_035326365.1 Saprospiraceae bacterium
TTAAAAATCACAATGTGAAAGTTATTTGGGTCATCAATCCTACCAAAGTAAAAGGTGGTGTAGATTTTAGATATAATGGCATTGACTATAAAGGAGGTCCTTTTGTTATTCCCGCAGAATATCGCACACCAGCGGTGAATGCTAGAATTACATCGTGGCAAACAGCAGGCGTAGTAGGTGTTACTACCATTTCTGCATTGACTTTATGTAGTGAATTTGTCCACAGAGAATTAAAAAATGTCCCTAGATGGACACTTGATAAAAGAAATGGAAAACTAGCGGTAGAATACTTTTTGAATGCTGGAATTCCCGCAACAGCTTTTGGGGGCTTAGATGGTGCAGGTTGGAAAGACCCTTCGGAACTTGATTGTTGCGATGATCTTTTTGTACTTCCACATGCAGAGCCAAGCTGGGCAGTCCACCAAAGACTGTATACCTGGAATCTTGAGTGTAAGGGTGGTATCTGGGATGGTTGCACATCAGGTAGCGCCCTAGAAAACATGGTAAATCCTGCAAATAGAACCCAACAAACAAATTTTCTCACTGTAAAAGACCCGAGTTTCACAGGATCAAGTGGTATTTATGCCAATAGCAATTCATTGATGTTGTGGAGTACGCATAATGATGGTTCGCCACCATATACCCATAGACTTCCTGCTGATCCAGTGGCACAATATATTTCTACGACGGACGGAGCACATACCAATGGTGCTGAACAAATTTATATTCCAAGACAAACTTCTGGTACAACAGCTAGATGGAATCCGACGACTAAGATAATAGTTTATGATCCTTCACACAATAATGTACCTTCTTTAAATCCTGACTTACGTAATGCTGCGGCACCGATGGTGTATGGAAGAGGTTTCGGAGATGACAATCGTGGTTTTGTGATGCACTCGGCAGGTCATTCATACGATAAATGTCAAACAAGTCCAGCACACGTAGCTGCACAAAGAGCATTTTTTAATTTTAGTTGGCTAGTGGCCAATGACAAAGCAGAATCCATCAATGTGAACAGTCTTCCAGATATTGCCAATTCTGGTATTCCTGCAAGGGTTGATTTTTCATTGCCAAATGGACAAGATTTATCTGGTTTTACCATTGAATGGTCCTCAAATTGTGGTGGGACTTTCAGTCCATCAGCTAACCATCCAAATCCAGATTTTATACCACCAAATACCAGTAATCCAACACCATGTGTACTAACCGTGTCGATTACTGATGCATGTGGTAGGACGACGACTGACTCTAGGAGGGTAGAGATACTTTGTGATTATGGTGTACGTCCTGAGGTAGTGCATCCATCATGCGCAGGCAGTACTGATGGTAGTATCCAATTGAATGTGACTGGTTCGAGCGTCTATGGATCTAATGATTGGACATGGACACGTGTATCACCTCCAGGTTCTGGATCGGGTAGTGCATCTAGCATTGCTAATTTACCAGCAGGAACCTATGTGGTCACCGTTACTTCATTTACGGGTTGTTCTGGTAGTTTTACGGCTTTATTGGAAGAACCAAATGTTTTGAATTTGACAGCTTCTGGCACTAATTTTAGTTGTTTTAATGGTACAGGTTCGGTCACTCTTAATGTTACAGGTGGTGTACAAGGGTATAGCTACTTATGGTCAGATGGTCCTACGACGGCGTTTAGAACCGGCGTTCCTGCTGGTAATTATCAAGTCACTGTAACCGATGCTAATGGGTGTACTGACGTAGCTTCTGCTTCTGTATCTGGTCCTATGTCAGGCATAAATATAAATCTTACAAAAACGAATATTACATGTTCGAACTTAAACAATGGGTCTATATCAACATCTATTACCGGTGGAAGTGCGCCTTTGACATATGCGTGGTCTGATGGATCTACTTTGCAAAACAGAACATTATTATCATCTGGAAATTATACTTTGACGGTAAGTGATACCAATGGTTGTACTTCTACCGCAACCACAGAAATTTTAAGACCGTCACCTTTATTGGTCAGTATTGCTGGCTCACACCCTACGTGTCCTATTGTTTCTGATGCACCACTAAATCAAGATGGATCAGTTAGTATTACAGTCAGTGGCGGTACTCCGGGTTATACAAATGCTTGGAGTAATGGTGCTACAACCCAAAATTTGTCAGGGTTGTCAGGAGGAACATTCTCGGTGACAGTAACGGATACCAATGGTTGTCAAGAT
>DAOLFJ010000525.1:0-2185 GCA_035326365.1 Saprospiraceae bacterium
GTGGACAGCATTTTGCGCCAGTATCTGTTCTGCACTGGGTAACGTATAACTCCCATCAGACTGCACAAAAGGCTGTACCTTTCTTTTCCATCTTTGATAATATTTTGTGTGGTAAGTCTTTACAAAAGGATGTTTGACATGATAGGCATTATAAAGTTGGGTGACTTCATTAAAATTGGCATCATCAGCGTACATTTTTTGAGCCCAAGTTGGTAGTTTTTTTATTTCTTCAGTTGATGGTTTATACATGTATTGACCATTGGATTGGAATACAAAACAAGTCAATAATAGAAAAACGGTTAAAAATTTTGTGTACATAGGATGGATATCTTACTTTGACGTAAAAGTCAGTAAAAATATCAAATAGTATCTAATAAAACTGTACTTTTTTTTCCAAAAAAATGTCACACTCTATAACAAACCGCATTTATATTCATACCAGCTCCAACAGATGCGAAAAGGATGATATCACCCTTAACAAGTTTGTGATCAGGCATTTTATCATGAATAACTAGGTCATATAATGTGGGAATGGTAGCAACAGAACTATTACCTAGTTTATGTATGCTCATAGGCATGATATGATCAGGAATATCTTTGAGTCCATATAATTTAAATAAGGTCCGAATGATTCCTTCATCCATTTTTTCATTTGCTTGATGGATAAACACTTTTTTGACGTCAGTGATGTCCACACCAGCTTTATCAAGGCAGTCTTTCATTGCAGCAGGTACATTTTTGATGGCATATTCGTACACCTTTCTGCCTTTCATTTTGATATATCGTACACGCGGATCTGAATCTGGAAAGTATGACTTACCAAAATTGATATAACTTGCTTCATCTACACAATGTGACTGCACACTACTAGACAATATACCTGTTTCACCTGCATCTTTATACCCCAACACTGTCGCTCCGGCTCCATCACTAAAGATCATACTGTCTCTGTCATATGGATCGATGACTCTGGAAAGGGTTTCACTTCCTACCACCAATATCCTTTTTGCAATACCTGCCTTAAAAAAAGCATCGGAATGTATCACGCCCTGCAACCATCCTGGACAACCAAAAAGAATGTCATAAGCAACACAAGCAGGATTGCGAATACCCAATTTTTGTTTGAGCCTCGATGCTAACGATGGCACAGCGTCTGTCTGTATATGATGTTTGGTAACATCGCCATAATTGTGGGCAAAAATAATCTGATCCAATGTCTCAGGATCAATACCTGAATCTTGGATTGCTTTCTGGGCTGCTATGTATGCAAGGTCCGATGATGTTTGCTCTAATGATGCGTAACGACGTTCTTCTATACCCGTAATTTGTTGAAATTTATCCGTGATTTCGGTTGGTGGTGTTTGTATAGGTAAATGATCTTCACCATAAAAGGTATGTATAGTAAAGTCTCTATTTGTTTTTATTTCTTCTGGAATGTAAGCTCCCGAACCGATGATCACTGTTTTAGACATATGAAGCTGATTTTTTAATTATATTATAATGAGGCCAAATGTAACCTAAATATCATACTTTTGTGATTACAAAGTTCATAAATTTACAGATATATGATATTTATCACAGAAAGCGTTATCGATTCCCTTATTGAGAAATATGAAACTGAGGAAAGTTACATGAACGATTTTGCCATTTTAGTTCATGAACAAAAAGATCTAAATGCATTTCTAGATCAAGAAAATTATAGTTTGCTCACAAAAGAAGAAATGGCACTGCTTGAATATTTAGCGTGTATTATTTATATAAGTTGTAAAACAAGCATTAAGAAAGTGCCGCTCATCACAGGAAAAGCGTTAGAAAAGTGGGAAGAAGAGAATTGGGATGCCTTTAATGAATCCAATAATAAAAACTTCGCCAAAGTGCTAGATAAATTTTTTGAAGGTTATAAACAAGAAGATTTACTTGCTTTGGTAGAAGATAGTATTCAAATGGATGAAGAAAGTATAGTGACAACTGTAGGTGGTGAAATTATTTTTGTAGCCTGCAAATCAATTATCGATACCATTGATCAGTTGAATTAAGGTTAAGGTTAAGATTAAGGTTAAGGTTAAGGTTTAGGCTTAGGTTAAGATTTAGGTTGAGATTAAGGCTTAGGTTGAGATTAAGAAGGGAATATTTGCTTCCTAGAATCATTTGATAATAAAAGGAAACGGAAAATGACTAATTGCAT
>DAOLFJ010000152.1:0-10804 GCA_035326365.1 Saprospiraceae bacterium
GGGCTACTGACCACGGTGGTATCTGTGACTCTAGGTAATAATAATCCTTTGTTTGGGCTGCTCAATTCGAGTACAGAATTTGCATTGGGCGAAGCTGTTCCTATACCCACTTGTGCGCATACACACAAAGAAAGAGTAATCATTGCTAATAGTAAAAATTGTCTCATTGTCTATTTATATTTGATTTTATGAAGCAAAAAATTTATAAAATTGGTGTTAAATACGATTTATTATAAATGTATCATTGATGTACATACTTTTGTACAATGTGTTTATAAGATGCAGAGTAAGTGACTTGGTAATTCAAATTAAGGTTAATCTTTTTGTCTTTTAATAAAATAGACTTGATATATTTTCTATTGACTAAATATGATGCGTGTACCCTTATTAAATCAGAGTCATTTAATTTTGTATGCCAATATTTGAGCGTTTTGCTAGTGAGAATTTTTTCTCCAGAATTAGTAAAAATTACAGAATAATTACTTTCAGACTTAACCATTATAATGTCTCGAAGCCATATTTTTTTTATTACATTTATTAACAAAAACAAAAATATAGTCATTTGGTGATATTTTTTTATGCTGTTTAAATTGTTCAAGTTCAACATTCAAACTACTAATGTGTGCTTCAAGATCAGCAATTTTATATAACAATTGTATGTCATATTTTGAAATTGAATTATTTAAATCTATTTGATGCATCCACTTGGCTATTTAATTTTTAGGGATAAATATTGATTCCTTCGGAATTTAAATCTAGCGACATTAACAATACATGCTGTTTATAATTACAAACTTTTGTATGTCCTTATTTTAAAACACCGAGATAACTGATCAAAAGCATTGAATTTTTGAGTAATTGAAATTATATGTCAAAATTACGCCAATAAAGATCTCTTGTCAATCACATGTTGATGTGATATAGCAAAGATGTATTTTGTGGGCGTACCAAATTAACACCTATATATGAGTAAACATTGAATCAACTGATTGGCTAATTCAGTCTACACTGACCACTCTTTAAAATACTTAATGAAGATTTTTGCGGTATTCTCAGCGTCTGAAATCGCTCGGTGGTGGATACCTGTGAATTCAAATCCTTCTAGTTTGACCGCTTTTTTGAGACCTGGCTCATCTTTTAGGTCTTTGAGCGCACGATAGGCAGGTTTTAGATTAAAATGATGTTCTAGCCATTCAGTCTCCATTTTATGTAATTCGCAGTCTTGTATCAATTGTTGTTTGTCATATTTTCCCCACGAAATAAGCACGAAATCTTCATCAATCCCTATCCAATCCATAAATTCTTGGATGATAAATGGGAAAGTTTTGCTTCTATCTACATCTGTTTGAGTGATAGATGTGAGTCGTGTACAGAAATCAGATAATATGGGATTTACTGTAGGTTTTATAAATTTACTAAAGATAGATTCTACCTCATTATAGTCATTGACCTTGACAGCACCGATCTCAATGACTTCATTGATACCGTGAGGTGGCCTTCCGAGCCAACAAGATGCTTCCAAATCAAAAATGATATAATTCAAGTGTCTATTATTTACTTCATGTTAAACTTTTGACCAACCCATGGCTGTCTCCAAATCATAATTAATTAATCTATTGTGGTAAAAATACAATAATTTTAAATCTGCACAAACAATTTTATCATCTTCTTTTTTCTCCAATACCCTTACTGCATGATAAATGCCCAATTTACGGAGTCCCTCACTGATGATTTCTTGGGTGTCATTCCAGTTTTCATCAGAAAGTGTGACTTCTCCTTGAGCCGACATTTCTTTAATAATGTTTATGACTTGCTCCACTTTTTCAGCAAATACATTGTATTCTAATTTATATTTTTGGCTCTTTTGATTGATCAAGTTGATTAGTCCCATTTCTTCAAATTCTGCATAAATCAAATGAAATGCTACAAACGATACGACATTACTTGACAGAATGGTATTAAACTTTCGATAAGAATTTACGACACATTCCCCTAGCATCTTTGCATACACACCTTCACGTTGACTATTGCCTGATAGTTTACCATCGAATGTAAAATAATCTTCGATATTGACTTGTTGACCAAATTTATCAAAACTGACACCATGATCATCTACTTTATTGCCAAATACATCCATGGGATCGCCAAATGACATGTAAACTTCTGAATCCTTTGAATATAAATCCTTGATAAAGCGCCATATATCGCCAAAATTTGGACCCATTTTTTTTGAACGTGTATACTTCTCACGACCTACACTCTGCAAGTGCTGGTCGATCAGTTGGGATGCTTCCAATACAAAATGGTAGCCAATATTGAGCGGAACCACAAATATTTTTTTGTCTTCTTTATTCTCCAGATGCAATCTCTGTGCTTCTATTACCGAACTGATCAATCCGAGTTTTAATTTGTCTTCAGTCTGACCATTTCGCGACCTAGTACCTCCTGGAAAAAAGATACAATTGACACCTTCTAATATCGAATAACCTGTCATAGACTTTAAACACTCCAAATAAATTGGATTCTTCTTCCTCCTATCTACCCTAAATGCGCCAAGTCTATTGATAAAATAGGCGACGACTTCTACATTGTACAAATTGAGTCCTGCACCATACGAAAAAGCTGGAACGCCTACATTCGTATCAATCGCATAACCGACCATAATGGAGTCAAGATTAGAATAATGCGTCGGCAAAACGACCACTGTACCTTGTTGGAAAAGCGATCTCATCAATGTCACATTACCCTGTACTTTTATCCTTTGCTGAAGGTCTTTTTTACTGCCCCATCTCCAGTGACCTTTAAAAAAACTACTGAATAGGCGTTTGAAAAAAGATGTCAGAAAATAACGCGAAAAAGTAAATGTCTTAGGCATAAAATGTCCCACGATCTCTTCATTGTATCGATTGATGATACGTTTTACGAGATTGATTTCTACTTCTTCTTTATCTTCTCGGGTCAAAGAGTTTTCTAAATCGGTGCCCATATTTTTCCAGTAGATTTTATCATCTGCCGGGTCGACTTTCCAAGGATTGATCTTAATTCTTTGGTTTTCGAGATATATGGTTTTGGAGATCAACTCATTGAGATTACCATCATGGGTTTTCATAAGTTGATCAAAAACAAACGTATTTAATTTTTGCACAAAAGAAGCCCTTTCTCTGCTCAATCGTGCAACAGGCCAATCTTCTATTTTAGGTATTAAGTGCGAAAATATCTGGGTCATAAAACGTTTTCTGAATTTGAAGTATTGATCTCGACCATGACATTGGAAATAAAATTTAAAATGTCATCCCTGCCATCTCTTGTCTCTGCGCTAGTGACAAAATCTTGTGGCAACTCATGCCAGGTCTTCAAAAGCTCTTTTTTGATAGTGGCAATATTAGATTGTAGTACATTTTTCCCCAACTTATCTGCCTTTGTGAATACTAAATTGAAAGGAACTTCGTTTTCACCACACCACTCTATAAATTCCTTATCAATCTTTTGTAATTCGTGGCGGCAATCTATAAGTATGAAAGCTGTCACTAATGATGTCCGATCGGTCAGATAGTCACTGATCATCTTTTGGAATCCTTTTTTGGTATCCTTGGAAGTACGTGCATATCCGTATCCGGGTAAGTCTACAAGGTACCAAGATTGGTTTATTTCAAAAAAATTAATTAGTTGGGTTTTACCTGGTGTAACAGATACTTTTGCGAGACCTTTTTTGTTTGTAAGCATATTGATAAGAGAAGATTTACCTACATTGGATCTACCAATAAAAGCAAATTCTGGTCTTCCATCTTTGGGGCAAGCACTTTCTTTTTGATAACTTGCAATAAATGTTACATCTTTAATATTCATCTCGGCACTCTTTTTGATACATTACAATTATAATTAATAAATTATATTATAATAATCAGCAATATACGTCATTTACTGAACAAAAAATAGCCAATAGCCGGTTTTCGTTGGTTAAACATACGTTAAAACAGGTGCAATATTAACCATTTTTGAGGCATTAATACGTTATCGAGTGGATTTACTTGGCAAATATTTTATTATTCATCAACCTTTTAAATATTTAAAGATATGAATCGATCACTTTTTTCTTTAATATTTCTGTTATTTTCAGTGGCATCTTTTGCTCAAATAGAATTTGGTATAAAAGCAGGATTAAGTTCCTATGACCTTGCTAATGAAGGATTTCTGATCAATGATGGAGACAAACAAGTGGAATGGAACATCAGCAATGCTGGATATGGTCACCATTTTGGAATTTATACAAGATTGAGTTTACTTGGTGTCTACCTAGAACCTGCCCTACTCTTTAATTCTAACAGAGTGACTTATGATATCACAGAGTATAGTGAATCAGGTGTATTTACAAAGGTAAAAAATGAAAAGTATAACCAACTAGACATACCTGTCATGGCTGGTATAAAACTAGGTGTACTTCGTTTTCAAGGAGGTGTAGTAGGTCATTTATTTATCAATAATATATCTGATGTCGTGGATTTTAAAGGTTATGACCAACGATTTAAAACCGGTAGCTACGGATGGCAAGCTGGTGTAGGTCTTGATATCTGGAAACTGAGAATGGACCTAAACTTCGAAGGCAACTTAGATAAATTTGGCGACCACATAACCATTAATGGCCAAGATTATGCTTTCGAAGACCGACCTTCAAGATTATTGCTCACATTGGGGTACAAATTTTAGAGTATGTTTAAAAAAATTTCCTAGTTACTTATCAATAGGTTATGGTTCTGATAACAAAGAATCAAAGAGTTTAGTGAGCTAAACGATGAGATTATTATGAAGTCTGGTTCATAAGATATTGATTATAAAACAATAAAAATTTAAACTTACTCTTAATTTGGTACGGTTATTGTATTAAATAAAATATGAATACGTTCATGAACCTGTAATTGTTAAACCAACAACCTCACGGCCAACCATCAACCAGTTGGCCTTTTTTTATTAACTTTGTGACGATAAAAATTGATTGAATAATAGCAATCAATCTTTTGCAAAAGATAATAGACCAAATACAATATACATTTTTATGGCAAACTTGAGACGTAATCATCAAGCTCAATCTAGAGGACTTCAGACAACATTTCGATTGGTTATATTTCTGATCATAGCAGTGTTTGCGCTTGTAGGTGGTTATATTTGGTTTAATGGCATCAAAGTAGGACCACCTGATATTGTCGCTTCATCGCCGATGCTACGTACTTATCTCCCGAACTCTAATGGAGACACCATTCACCATACTTATTACAGTCTATCCTATCTGGAAAACCACGAACTCGCCGAATGGGTAGCATATCCGCTCAGCAAACAACAACTACAAAAGCCTAATGTGGAGAGAGAAGATTATTTTTCACCCGATGATAAAATAAAAACAGGTTCGGCAGTACATGCGGACTACTCAGGTTCGGGATATACACGTGGTCACATGGCACCTGCAGGAGATATGGCTTTTGATAATATTGCCATGAAAGAATCATTTTATATGAGCAACATGGCGCCACAAGTCAAAGAATTTAATAATGGTGTGTGGAAAGAACTAGAAGAAAATGTGCGAGATTGGACTTACAAAGCAGAAACACTCTATATCGTCTCAGGACCAATCCTCCAAAATCCTATCAAAAAAATAGGCAAACAAAACAAAGTAACTGTTCCATCTGCTTTCTACAAAGTTCTGTTAGACTATACTGGTGACGAAAAAAAAGGTATTGCATTCGTCATCCCAAATAAGTTGTCTACAGAGCGATTAGAGACATATATGGTAAGCATCGATAGCATAGAATCACTCACAGGCTTAGATTTCTTTAATGATATGATTAATGATGGTGAAGAAGAAAAACTAGAATCATCCATCAATCCTTCCTTATGGAAAGTAAGTGATAAAAGATATGAGCTGCGTATCAATAAGTGGAATTATGAGTGAATTGCTGATTTGCTTGATTTGGTGATTTGCTGATTTGGTGATTTGGTGATTTGGTGATTTGTGGAATTGCGGAATTTGCGGAATTGCGGAATTGCGGAATTGCTTGATTTGCTTGAATTGTGGATTTGGGGAATTGGTGGATTTGCGGAATTGGGGAATTGGTGGATTTGCGGAATTGGTGGATTTGTGGATTTGTTGATTTGCATTATTGGGTTTCCAAATTCATTTGGAAGTGTGATGATATAAATTGCCATCGCAGATTGCAATGCCATTAAAGTTCACTCGATAAGATTTTGATGTACAAATGAATTTGGGTATTTATCAGTACCGTTAGGTACAAAATATGAGTAGAAAAAATAATAAAAACCCGAAGTCTAGTCCCATAGGGACGATATATTTGATCATCAATCCTTGGATCAATTTATTTTGCTCGCAGATTTATCAGATTTCGCAGATTCTTTGTTCACCGTGGTCCAAAGTCTGTAACTTTAGGACAGCTATCCTGACGGTCTCCTAACTTAAAATCAACCTTATTCAAAAAATTCACAAGAATCATTGTTCAGACAATTTTTGTACGGTGAGGTTCGAATTATTCCGCAAATTCAACTCATCCCCTACCCCCTTCTCTTGAAAAAGAAGGGGAACTATCCACGTTGGGTTATGCAAAATATCATTTCATGATTATATTATCCGTTTTAGTTAGCTTCACCCGATATGACTTTGACATTCAAATGAAATGGATTTGAATTTGAGTATTTATCAGTTCCGTTAGGTACTTTTAATATAGGATTTCAAATCAACTGAAAACTTAATTTACCTAGATGGCCATTTATCATCGGTCATTAAACTTAGTGCCTCTTAGTGAAGTCTTAGTGTACTTTGTGGTAATAAATCTTTGCTCCACTTTTGTTTAAAACGGTCAACGTTATTCAGGCATTAACAAAAATTAAACCTTAAACATTAAACTTAAAAAAATCCTCTATCAAGCACTCAATCCTTTCCACTCTTCTACTACAAAAAAGCCATCTTGTCCTTGTGCTTGGTATAGTGGCATGAGTATCATACCATCCATAGGGGCAGTTACGGGTTGACCATTATCTCTTGCTAAAATCTCACCTTTTACGATTTTCTGAAAATTGCGATATCCTGGTTTCATCTCCCATTTATGATTGTCTTCAATGTGGTATTTATATTTTACTTCTACGATTTCGGGTAGGTTTTTATAGTATTCTAGAAGGATGTGATCATGCCTATTTTCTACATGTTCGGGTCTGACAACACCTATTGTCCTCATAAAATTAATGGTAGCGGCGATACACCTATTGACGGACATAGGATCATTGTGATGACCACCTTCGAAGGCGATGCTCACTGTAGGGATTCCAATGTTTTTTTGTCTGAAATAATGCAAAGTCGTACCGCTGATACCATCTAGCAATCCTAATATCACAGGTGCATGGAGTTCGTGGGCTATTTGGACGCTTTCTTCTTTTTCAGTGGCAATGCAAAAGATACCACCGTCAGATGAAGTAGTGTGAAGGTCCAATAAATACATCTTCTCTGGACGCAGTCTATCTATCTCTACATTAATGACATCTAAGATTTCTCTGATTTCAAGATCTTCGTCTCTTAATGTGGTGATATCTGCATTTTTGATAGTTTGAATATAATCGGGCTCCCAACATCTATTCATGTCTTTAGACACAAATCTATCTCCGTGTCTGAAAGCTTGTATATTACCGAGGATACCAATTATCTCACCTTTATAAGTAAAATCAGGATTGGTGATAGGTTCTACTTCTAGCATTTTGAATAATAATTCTAGAGCCTTAACACCTGCGGGTTCGTTGCCGTGCATACCTGCTGTGATAACCAAAAGTGGTCCTTCTTCTGTGCCTTTGTATTTACCAATGACTCTATTCATGACTTAAATATTAAAATGTGACTATCAAAAACGACCTACCTTACCCAACTATGATAATATCCTTATCTTTGCCAATATGTGACTAACATAAAGTTTTATGACTTCTATGGATAAGGCACAAATCTGATCGCTAATTTATTATAAAAATTTGATATAATGGCAATTTTGACTACTATTTATTTCGTTTTTTTGATAGGCATGTCGTCTCTGTCCATAAAACCGCACAACAATGTAATGTGTCAACCACCTGATTTATCCACTTGCATCATAGAAAATGCAAGCTTCTTTATCGGCACACCTTATGTAGCCCATACATTAGAAAGTGGACATGAAGAAAAGTTATTAATATACAATGATAAATATGATTGTGTGACTTTCGTCGAATATGTGCTCGCCTTAACCATCTACCAAAACCAAACATCCGAACCAAAAAAAACCATACCACAAATCATCACAAATCTAAGATATAGAAATGGCATCATTGATGGATACGGGTCAAGACTACATTACTTCACAGAATGGTTGATCCACAACGAAAAAAATCAAATTATAAAACAGATCACAGCACAAATCGGCGGACAACCATTTGATAAAAAAATCAACTTTATGTCCACCCACAAATCTAAATATCCACAACTTAACAACTCTAAAGATCTGCAAAAAGTTAATGACGCTGAGATTTACCTTGATAAACAAAATCTTACCTACATCCCAAAATATAAAGTAAGAGCTTCTTTTACACAAATTAATAATGGAGACATCATCGCCATCACCACAGGTATAGACGGCCTTGACATCGTACATACAGGTTTTGCATACCGCAAAGGAAACGACATCCACTTACTACACGCATCAGAAAAAGAAGGCAAAGTAGTCATCAGTGATTTGCCATTAGATGAATATATGATAAAAAACAAAGCCCAAAGTGGGATTATGGTGGCTCGGGTGGAGAATTGATAGATGAGATATGAGAGTTGGTTGCGGGTTGATAAGCTTAGTATCACCGCTAAGCTTGGTTTAATTAAAGCATCTCGCTTTTTACAACTCTATTCTAACCTTACTCTTATTTAAACCTTAATCTTGGTTTACCTTTCTTTAATAAATGAGGTGAGACAAATGTGCCGTCCCTACGGGACTTTAGCGTTTGGGGTTTTATTTTTCCTACCGATATGTCGTCCCTACGGGATTAAGGTTTTGGTTTGAACTTTGCCTTTAAAATGAATTCTAAAAGTTATCATGCAATAATATCACAAATCACTCGATCACCAAATGTTATCAGCTGTAGCATGTCTAAAAGCCATACCACCACATAAACTATCACAAGATCACTCATCACGAGATCACCTATCACAAGATCACCTATCACTCGATCACCAAATGTTATCAGCGGTAGCATGTCTTGGAGCCATACCACCACAACCTAATTTGAAAAATTATAATTGATCACGATATTGATTAAGTTCATGTCCACTTTGTTAAAAACAAAATTGGGCGTATCGTAGGTCTCTCCGATCTCCCACTTCCTGACCAATAATACTTGGGCTTCCATACCTTGTAGCCATCCTCTGAATTTGTAGCGTAGGTCTATATTCATTTGGCTGTATGTAGGAAGACCATATTTATTAGCTGAGGTATTTTTCACGTCGGGCAACCGGAAATATCCAACTGAAATGGAACTACTAAATGGAGATTTCGCTTTTGCATATTTGGTTTGTAACATGATAGCATGTACGTCTGCCATGCCTTCATTTCGCTCACGTGGCATGAAGGTAAAAAACGGATCTCTACCCCATTCCCTAGGCATAAGATACCTTCCACCTGCTGTAATTCTGTTATAGTTTAGAGTGCTTTCTATAGTTTTATACTTTATCCCTAATCTTGCGCCGTAGGTCAAAGTATTTTTTTCATTATTAAAATAAGATTGATTTTGGTCTGTATTGCCACCGTCATTGATTTTACTTTGGTGGATCATTTGTGCGCCAAAAATCATTTTTACTTCATTCTTTAGAGGTATTATGCCATCAACTTGTAACAAAAGACTATTGGATATATTCTCAGTATATAAATTCCAAGCTCTGAGATTTATGTTTTTTTGCCACTTATATTCTACTCCTAATAGGGCGACACCTTTGGATGATAGGTTGTTTTTATAATTTGATCTGGTGCCATCAGGATTAAGACCTACAGGATATACGCCAATCGATGATGATACACTAAACCATTCAGATGTACTTCTAGGTGATATTTTATTGAGCCAACCACCTTGTAGCGATAGATTTTTGATCGGTTTAGCATCTACCCAAACTCCTTGCACTTGGGTAGGTCTCATACGTCCATCCTGAAGATTGATAAAAGGTGTATTGATCAATTGCTTACCTAGTCTGATAAAATTGTTTTTGTATTGATACTTAAGATATAATTCTTCCAGCCTACTTATTTCATTTTTGTCAGCAGGATTATTGATATCATAAAGACCGATCTCGTACCTATTTAATTGGCCTGTGGTTTTGTCTTTGATAGTAAAATCTGATGACCCAATATCAAAAATATAATATCCACTTACTGCCATTTGAAATCCATGAAAGGGAGCTGTTTCATATCGCAGTCCACCACCTGCAGCATGTGCAAAATAATCTGTGAGGTCACCACTATTATCAGTAGATGAATAAAAATACCTAAAATGTCCATTGACCTTACCATTCCTAAATGCGGTCAACAAAGATAGCGAATCCGCTTTTTCTTTGTTCTCACCGTTCCAAATTTTGGGCGATTCTTGCAACTCTTGGTTCTGGCCAAAAAGGGAGGTAGATGCAATAAAAAACCCTATGAAAAACCAAATTTTCAATGTAAATTAATTTTAAAATGTACTAATTGTTTTTTTAAAGAAGCTTGAAGCTATCCTTCTAATATCCCGACTTGATATAACTCCAACCTTTATC
>DAOLFJ010000153.1:0-10783 GCA_035326365.1 Saprospiraceae bacterium
ATAGCAGACCATAAACCTGTGCTGTCATTTTGTATGACATCTACCAAACTTCCAGGATCATTTTCAGCATCTTCTATGGCGCCATACCCTTCCATATTTGACTGTCCTGCTAGGACAAAAACCCTGACCTTTTTCTTTGTCTTTTCTTGTCTAGTTACGATCGGCACGTAACCAATCTCGAGACCTGCTGGTGGCTGTATGATGGCAGCTGGATCAAGGGTAGCTATTTTTCCTACTGAAGGTGGTGCTAAGTACTCATCCGTATGACTCCAGTTGGTGTGAAGCAATTCTACTCTGTTTTGAAGCTTTGTACGCATATCTTCAGGGAGATTTGCTTGAATGATTGCTGGTTGATCTACAAAACGATACCAATAATATGTGACTGTAGTACCGTCACCGAGGTCAGCTGTGAATGGTCCTGCACTTGGTCCTGGGCTTTTCCACGGGCCATTTGGATCTTGCCAATGACAATCCACTTCCATAGGTGTCAAATAAGTAAGATCAGGACGTGGGTACGAAGGAACGGCTGTGGTTAATAAATCTGTCGATGCTGGAACTTCTTCATCATTGATAGCTTGCCATCGATCATTATCATCAAGTCTAAAATATCGTGGCAGTATGAAGTTATTATCTTTTTTCTGTACTACATTCAGATCAAATTCAAAACCCATATTGTTTTTGTTTTGCTGGACATTGTTCATGAAATCCAGATTGATGGGTTTATTATCGATTTCTGCAGCCATAGAACCACCATTATTGACAAAAGAAACATCTATGACACCAGCTTTATTAATACCAGGAGTTACGGAGGGACCGCCATTAAACCATGTATTCAAGTCATTCCATAATGCATTTGGTGAGTACACCGAAATTTGATTTAGCAGGATGGCGTTGTCTTCATTATTGGCAGGAAATTGGAGACCTTCTACTTTTGCATATGAATTTCCATTACCATCTTTACTGACGAGTGCGGGTGAACCAGCATGTTCTATACCGAAACCTACATTAGGCTCAGAAGGCCTAGTATCTAGGAATAAACCTTCTAAACTAGGGTCTAATAATACTGGGTCTGTCCAGAAGGTAGGTAGAAAGAAAGTAGCTGGACCTTTGAAGTTGGTCGAGTTTAGGAATAAAGTCCAGCATTGATTACCAGTTTTTACATTTGTGCCGTTAGTATTGATGATTGGGTCTGTCAGCGGCAAAGGAATGTATCCATATCCTAGCAATTCGCCATTTAAACTTTGAGCCATATTCAATCCATCAGGCGCCCATAGTAGTCTATTGGACAATTGGGCAACACCATATTTTCCACCAGGAGTACTCCAATCTCTCTGTCCATCTGGTAAGATGTCAGTTCTGCCCGCTCCAGGTCCATTGGCCCAAGCATAAAAATCTTTTGAGACGCCACCCATGATAAACTTAGGTACTTTGGTGCCAAAACGAGTGTCATGCCACCATCCTAATCCACCTTCGATGGTATTGTAATATTGATTGGGATTATTTTCTGATTTTTGTGGCGTAAGCCAAGAGCTACTCAGTCCAGTCTGAAAATCATTGGGTCCTGGATACTTTCTAAAAGCAGGATAAGCTGCACTATACATGGTATATCCTGAACCAAAGGATTTGTCTGTTATGTCTTCTGTGGATATCCATGTAAATCCTGATCGCTGTGTATTAACAATTTGTGCTTTTAATGATAGGCAAGATCCAATAGTAAGACTTGATATTAATAAAGTCCAAAATGATAAGGTAACCATTTGACGTCTATAAGTATCTCTAGAAAATAAGACCATTTTAAAAGTGTTTTGATTATAAACGTAAATATATGTTTTAGTTTCCATTTTAATAGGGTAGGATATTGTGTTTTTTTTTAAGTTTTATCTTTATGTTGCTGATTTATGTCTGTATTAAGAAAGTTAGTTTCTATTAATCGTATGAATATGTAGCAATTTTGAATTTTTTATTTTTAACGATGGTGTACATTTTTTTTATTCGATTTTTGCTATCGTAAGTGTATTCCCAGGATTGATCATCGGCAGCAGGTCCACCAAGATACATGAAATCAATTTCATATGCTGGAACGTGCTTGATGACTCTTCGTTTTCTATTACCGTTAGGATAATAGGTAATCTCTTGCATTTCTTTTTGTCCAGAAAAAAGATTTGTAGCCACCCATTTTATGATTTTATTGTTTTTGTTTTTTATTATTTGGTATTCCGTTTCATTTTTCCAATGTTTAATTTGATCTTTATTGAAGTGGTAAGATCTTTCTAAATAGAAATAGGTAGAATCATTAGGCTTACTTTGCAGCACTAATACCGTAGAATCTTTGGACGTGTTAGAAATGGTTGTTTGCAGTATGATGTCATTTTTATCGTATTGGTAGCTACGTGTCCAGTTGGTATCTACGCTGTTAGGCCTGTTAAGGCTGTAATTGCTTATAGAAAGAACTTCATTGTTTAACGTATCGTAAGCAATACTTTCTTCACTCAAAAGTCTTCTTTTATTGTATGATTTAATGTTCACAACCCTTCCAATTGAATCTATAGTTCTTATACTCCAATACCCTTTGCCACCAGAACCATTATAAGATTTACTTTTTACTATTTTTGTATTTGGATAAATCTCATGGATAGGAAAAACTTGCCCAAAAAGCTGAATTGAGAATAATGAAATGAATATTGAAATAACTATTTTGTTTTTCATAAATTTTAATTGCAGATCAATTTAATTATTATTTTAAACAGTTAAGTATTCTCACCAAGTATTTCATAGGTCTTATTTTCAAGTCCCAAAGCATCAGTACTTTTATTTGATTGTTTAATAGTTTGGTAGGTAGTAAGGAGGAAAATCGCAACCATTAATATTTTCAAAAATCTTATCACTCTTGTCGCAATAGTATATTGTCTGAGTGCATTGTCTTTAGTAATGACAGTGAGATAATTAAACCTATGTGGAAACTTATTGAGGAAGGTCATAGCAAGAAATAATATGGTAGCAAGGCTTGCAAGTAACAAAATCATCCACTTCTCCCCATAGCCATTCACTTCCCCTTTTAAATTAAAGTGTGTAGGAATGATGTCAGGCAATTGGTTGTAACTAATGATCGTCATACTCCATAAAGCTATTATAAATATCCAACCGACTAGTTCAGTGATCTTATCTAATGTCGTTAATTCTATTTTAAGTTTTGGTCTGTCGCTCATATTTTTAACTTGTTAAATGTTGTGTTTATTGTAATGGTTGGCTTATGGTTGTTTTTTATTGTAACAATTTTGATTGATACATTTCTTAACCAATTTTGTCACGATTTTTGCAACTTTCAGGCAAAAAAAGCGCCAAAATAGTCTTTACTTTCCACTTATACCACGGATTTACATCCGTAGTTATTATAATTACACCCCTTTGGGGTTTTAACTTAAACGTTACTTTTATTAAGTAATAAATACAACAAAAATTTTTTAACAGCTAGTATAAAAAAAATGTTCAAAAATGAGTTTTCAATCTTCCATCCATTCCACCAATTCTTTTTTATCAACGATCGACCAACTGTGTGGATGTTTGTCACCATTGGCACGAAAGCCCTTGTTTACTGTGGGAATGTATTCGATAGGGTCAAATCCTGATTCTTTCAGACGCTCGTACATTTTTTTGATGTAATATGCATTCATTTGGTCATAATCTGCCATTCTATTTGTTTTCCACCATAAGGTATCAGGCTCTGTGTAAAGTCTAATTTTTGTATTTTTTAAGCTGTTTAATTTATCAATGTTATTACTTTGAGAAGTAAACACAGCATAAGCTTCATATTTGGAAAGATTGCCACTCGGATGTCCAAACCGCTTCTCTAATGTTTCGATGATCCAAGTACTTTCTTGAACGGATGTTTCTGAAAATTTACGTTTTAAATTCTTCTCAGAACTCTTGTAAAGTGCCACTAAGTCTATGGGCGAATCAATAATAAAAACTCCTTTGGGCGCTAGATTGAATTCCTTTTGTTCTATAAGAAATGAACTAATAAGCAATGATACATTACCACCACTCGAAAATCCACCTATGAAAATGTTTTTTATAGGTAGTTTATTTTCCAGAAATATACTTTGTAGCAGTGATGCCAGTTTTTGTTTTTCATCATCTTCGAGCCATAGTTTTTGATGGTAGTTCATATACAAAACTGCAATATTATTTTCCTTTGCAATATCAAGTATTGTGAACTCACGTTTTATATTTTCAGGTTTTTCTGGATAACCACCAAAAAGGACTAATACGTTTGAAATGTCTTCCGTTGGTTTGCTCAATTCGTAATTTTCATGGATCACTTCCTGGTAATCTGGTAAAACTTCCGTTTTTGTTTTCTCCTTTTGTGCCGTTTTGCAAGAAATAAAAAGGGTGATTATGTATACTATTACTAAGTACCTATTCATGGGTGATGTTGATTAAGCATTTTATTTTAGGTTTATTTTTTCAATATTTTTTTCCCACACTGCTTTTCTACTGTACTTCCGAATCAATTATTTTGGCTTGACCTGTTTTATTATCAATGGTTATTTTGATCCAACCAATTTTACTCTCGGCTATATTGTTTAATTTGATTCCAATTAAATATTGATCTTGTACACCATTACTAGCTATCTTCCAAGTGGATCCCCAACCATTTTTATAATGGTTTTCTAAACTTGCAATTTGTGCATTATTTTTTTGCCAATAAAATGGATCACTCACATCTTTTTTTATTTCAGTTATATCTTTTAGGAATAAAAACGGTGCTTCTTTTTTATTCAATATTTCGTTATTGCCTAATATTTCAAAATCACATAAGATTGCTTCTGAAGCTGTAGGAGAATATATAATTGCATCATCGAAATACCTAATTTGGAAGTCATCTACCCCGTTTTTATCTACATCAATTGTTAAAGATTTAGGAACATTGGGTTTTGGGTTTTCTTCTATTTGACAAGAACTAATACATAGTATTGCACACAAGAATATAAGGATTTCAGTTTTCATTTTTTTATTTTTTATTTTAAAGACGTATTAGGTTGTTTAAACGTTGGGTTATTGGGATGTTTTTAATTTTTGAGTTTGATTTTTATTCATTTTTATGCCCAATAGCGGTTTCCTATGAAACGTGGTGATGTTTAGCCGACATGATGGTCATGTACATTATTAAAGGCATTATTTTAAAATTTTATGATTTTTGTTACGTAGAAATTTGTATCGGTATTTAAAGCCAATATATAAATTCCAGATACAATTTCTTTTGTGGAAATCTTGATTGTATTTCCACTGTTTAATGTTGAACTAGTTTTGACTAATCTACCATTAAAATCATATATCTTTATATTTAGCATAGAAGATTCTGTGAAACTATTTTCGATTGTTATTATTTCATTGAATGGATTCGGATAAATATTAGGTTCTCTAAATATTGGATCTTTCACATTTACAGGTAATGTGGTTTCGCATTGGCCTGATGTATCAATTTGGAGTATTTCATAATTATTTGCTGAGTAACATTGTAAAGTGCTTCCTGATTCAATTCCTACTGAACCGTAACAAGGTTTTTCAAATAATCCTCTATCTGTTCCTATTCCTTCATATAGGAATGAATTTCCAAAAGATAATTCTTGACCAAAAATAAATTTCTTTCTTATTTGAGATCCAAAATAAACGGTATCTATTGCCATAACTATTTGAGGTTTTGAGCACCATGTTCTCGCAATCGCTGTATCACCAACAGTTAATTTGAAATTATGAAGCAATTGGTCTTCTTCGTCTACGGGATTATAGACATAAAATTTTCCTGATTCTTCACGAATTGGCCATAAATTTAAATCTGATACTTCTTGTGAAATGGTATCTCCCGTAACCCAATTCCATACTGTAACTATCCCTTGACGTCTAGTCTTGAAATAGGCCATATTATCAATTATTGTATCACCATCCAATCTAATTGTGTAATCAATTGAAGAACAGAATGGATTTCCGCCGCCACATGCTACTGAATGTTCTTTCCATTCCGAATTCAAGTCCAAATAGGTCTGAGTGAAAGATGAAGTGCTAACCCCTAAAAAGATTAAAAACATAAATATTTTCATAATACTAATTTTGATTTTTTATTTCCTACAAACTTTCTTATTTCCGCAACAAACCTACGACACACTTGCGGTTTTTCCAATTAATCAATAAATAAATTCATTTATTCGATGTAAAATTCCTAAATGACTTCTTTCTCTTCCCAAAATTCTACCATCATTTTTCCGCCTTAATGTAAAAACAATAGTCAATTATTCCTTACCCTACACCTGAACCAAACCATAGTTGCCTGTACTTTTTTGGATGGCACTAAATGTTACGGTCTTTATATCAGATGATAAAGGTGAATCAAAGTCAACTATAAAAAGTGAATTTGTGGGCTGTGATGGATCGTAAGTTAATAGATAAGATGTCGTAATTCCAGTATTATCTGTGACATTCGCATATACGGTAAAATCATCAGCAGGCCACAATGAAGCAGGTGGTCCCATCGTAACTGGACATCCACACATCATTTTTACATAAACAGAGCAACTCGTATTGTTGATAGTACCAACACTTAAGTATAGTCCAGGAATGGCAACGGTGACGCTGTATGCTGGCTGATCAGGATTCAGAAGGATCGCTTGTTGAAATAATAAAGGTTCTTTGGAAGCAGGTGTAGGCACACTGATATGTAATTGTGCTATCTCAGGTGAAGTACCCAAATTAAAGTTGGCTTTGCCACACGCTGTCGTAAAATCTGTTGATAGAAAATGTACGATTGAACTTGTTTGGAGTGTTCCATTGGGGACGGTAATAATGGGCAAAAACGAACTTGACCCTGCGATAAAATCAGTGGTAGGATTTCCATCGGTGGTAAAATTTGGTGTGATAGGATAGGGTAGTTGGACTGTTCCTCCTGAGTAAACCAGACTTATAGTGATATCACTTGATAAATAAGCATGTGCACCTAGATAATGTGCGCCTAGTGCTTGCAAATAAACGGTGATGTTTGCGTTTTGTGCCATATTCATTTGTTTAGATTTTTGTAACGAATGATACTCATTTTTTATGTTGGTCTAAGAGCCAATAAGCATCCTTTTGAAAACGTGCCCAATCATCGGTGATGTGTTGCCTGAGTTCAAGGAGCTTTTGCTGATAATCAGGGGACAAATTAGTCCAAACCTTTTCTCGATAAGTGCCGTCTATAATTCTATCTAGATAAGTCAATAAATTTTTGCATTGTGTAAATTGACCACAAGCTATCAAATCATTTAAGACATTATTTTTGACTTCAGTTTCTGTAAACCAAAGCGTGGTGGGCATATTGTTGGCTGATGTAATGGCCTTTTGCATCTCTGAACTTAGATCCTGTTTGACTTTATCAAGGGTATAAATATAATTGGATTTAAATCTGTAATTCCATTCTGGGCTATCGTACAAAGAGTTCAATGACAATCGTCTGATTCTTTTAAGAAATATATCTGAGACCATCTTGAGCACTGATGTCAATCTGAATTGTACCAAATAGATAAGGATGTATATAGGTGTCTTGATCAGAATACTGAAATCTTTTATATACTCACTCAATTGATCTTGGCCAAAAGTTTCTTTGATCACTCGTTTGAGTTGAGCTTTGGCAAAGAAGTATAAGGAATTCCATATGACTAAAATAGGCAACATACTAGATAAGATAATGGTACCAAGTCTGGATAATGACGTGAAACTCAAGACGCCAATTATAGCTACCAATAAAATCCGTGTGACAATATTGATGCCATTGATGGTGAAAAAGTTCTTAAATGCACTTTCTGTGAGTTTTGGGACTTCATAGGGTGTCATCATTTCACTAGACACATCTGAAACAATATAGGTACCTACAAACGGGGCTCCATTTTTTGAATGCCTCATTTCGGCTAGTTTGACACCTTCTATACCTAGATTGTCTATGACGCCACCGTCCATAATAGCAGTCTCAGGGCTTTTGTCTTCTCCACTATAGTTTTTATTCCATGTAATATCCACGATACTTTCTGGTCCATTTCCAAAATCTTTAGGCATTATCATGGGTTCAAATCCACCAGGAAAACATGAAGAAGCAGCTACTGCATCTGCAATTCTGATTTGACCAGCAACTTCAGTGGGTAAGTTTAGATAATTATTACCAAATTTCCCTTTTCCATGTTCTTTTTGAAAACGGAATTGTATGCCGTATTTAAATTCTGATGAACCAAAAATAACGTCCGTCAAATGCGATTGGTGACCATTGTATAGATCATCGAAAGTAGCTTCGCCAAAGATACTTTCATTATACACTTCAGAAAAAGCATTGATCATGTCCTTGCTTTTATGTGTATTTGTCCACTTACCGGGATTGCTCAATTTGAGTAAGGCGAGATCGACCAATTGGTCATCCAAAAGTACTTTGTATAAATCATTAAAACAATCTTCAAAAGTTTTGCCTTGTGCTAGTCTCAACGCATACATTGCTCCTGTAAATGTACCTCCAGAAATAGTAGAAATAATCTTTACTTCCTGCAGTAAACTGATTCCTTCAAATGTGCGATAGTTAAGGTAAGACAATGCACCAAGATGGAAGGATGTTGCTCTGTAGCCACCGCCAGATAGCGATACAGCCATGTTTTTTAAAGGCAATGGAGTCATATTGTTCTAATTTAAAACGCAATGTATGCCAATTATTTATTCTGTATATACGTATAAATACGGATATGGTGGAAAAATGTTAAAAATCTAAATAAAATTATGAAATGTAGTGATTGTTTAAAGTAGTATTATGAATGTGCAACGATGCTTGTTGTGCTTTTGTTTGGGCGGATTTCATCCAATATGCTTATGATGAGTTTAATGTAATTAAAGCCCAAAAGAGAAGGTGTTAGTTGAATTATTGTAGCTTTCTAAATTGAGTCAAGTATAATAATTTTTTAGTCCTTAGAAATTAAATTAGACTTACATAATGTAAAATCAATCTTCGTTACCACCATTTACTCAATTTAAACTTCTGTATTCAATAGGAGTCTGTCCCGTTTTTTGTTTAAAGAGTTTGTTTAAGTAAGTTGTTATTGCTTAATTGATCAATAAACATGATAATCATTTTTATTTGTTGGTCCTCTGATTTGCAAGAAATAATACTATCAATGATTTCGTTTCTATTGTCTTCAGGTAGATTATTAAATATAGTTAAAACACCTGATTCTTTAAATGTCTCCAAAATTTTATTTTTTGTAATTTCTTCTTTCTCTGTCAATAAGTGCAAGGTGACAGTAACTATATCACCACCACTTTTATTAATTGCATTTCTGATTTTTGAGTTTATTGATATAAGTTTATCTTTTCCCTTTATTGAAAACAAGTTTATACTTTTGATATTGTAATTATCAATAGTACCTGAGACCTTCAAGGATCCCCATTTCCCAATGATATGTTTTGTATTTGGGATTTCAAGATGATATGTCCAAGCACCTTTACCTGGTTCATATTTCAATTCAAGTTTCTCGTCTTTTACTAAGTATTTCATTATTGTTATAAGTTGACATTTTAAGCTATCTGCTACTCATTATCTTTCAGACTGTTAGATAATAATGAAAGCTATTTACAATGTAATTCAATGAAACGTTTTTTATGATCCAATGTTTCTTTATCGTGAAATTACTTAGTTACTTTTTCTTGATTTTAGATATGGTTTGTCCAATAGATTTAGTTGGTTTGTCCATATCTTTTATGGCAAAGTCAATGGCTTCAATGATCAATGCTGTCACATCGGGATTTCTGTAATCACTTTGCTTTTTTATGTCTATATGTCTTATTAAATTGCCTGTACCGGTCAAAAGATTGTTTGGGTCTTTAAGAAGCGTTCCTTTGTTAAAACCGAGATTCATGTGGTTTGTATAAATGGGCAACATACAAAATGCATCTGATAGCTTTTCAGAGATGGAAAAAACGGATGTCAAGGCATGGGTATGATACACAAGTTCGTTACAGTCAGGATACAACTCCAAAATATAAATTCGTAAATCTTTAAATAAGTCAATTAGTTCTTGGTCTTTTAAGTCCAAAAAGAATTGGAAGTCTGGGGGAATTGGTCTTGATATTTTCATCTCTATGTAAGATCTATTGAAAGCCACAAAAATAATTGAAAATGATGTTAGTATCGCCATTAAATTAACATAAGATCAGCAAATTTATAGCATATCAAAATACAACATCAATTCCTTATTTTCAAAATGCGAAAGAGAATCCAAGTTTTAAACAGAAATATTTAGTCTATTGTTAAAAGCAAAGCTCTCTCTTTCGCCTACAATTTCTATACTAGTATATTATGTTTTTTTGTTTCTTGTACCATTTGCCACTCTTAATTCTATGTATGCTAACAACACTATAATAAGGATTTCAATCAAAAAATATATCCATCATATTATCGTTAAGTTGTTATAAAAAGAATATAAAAATGCCATAGTCAAAATACAGTACAAAAAATTACAAATACCTATTATCCTTAAATATGGTGTCCAATAGTCTTTTAGTAAAAAGTAACATGATATGGAGTAAACACAAAAAACTAAACCAATTACTGATAAGTACATTAAAATGTTTGTTGGCATACCAAAATAATCGTTGTAATGTCTTAAAACAAAAAACAAGGCAAATGTCGTCAATGCGGCACCAAAACCATCCATCAGAAAAAGTGTCCTTGGTTGCCTTGAAAAATAATCTATGGTACTATTTACATTCATCTGCATGGTTAAGC
>DAOLFJ010000526.1:0-2170 GCA_035326365.1 Saprospiraceae bacterium
CTTTAAATAATTGTTTCCAGTTATTAGTAGAAGAAGAAGGCGGATGTAGTTTCATCTCAGAACAAATTGTTATTCCTCTTACACAAGGTACACCTGCACAACTAAGTGCACCAACAAGCATTTGTTTGGGTCAAAGTACGACAATTTCTGTTACCAACGCAGCTAGTTTCCCAGGTGGAACTTACACTTGGAGCCCATCTGGTAACGGTTCTTCATTTGTAGCTACTCCTACACAAACTACCCAGTACTCCGTTACGGTTACCAACAATGGTTGTGTGAGCGTAGCAAATGTTCTTATCACAGTAAATCCACTACCTACACCTGGTATTTCTGGTGCCACAGCTTATTGTGCTGGTGAGAGTACTGAACTCACAGCTTCAGGTGGAACAAGCTATGCTTGGTCAGGACCTGGATTTACAGGGAACATGGCATCCACTGGACCAATCTCTACCGCAGGTACATATACCGTTACAGTTACTAATGCTAATGGATGTACAGCAACATCATCCGCTACAATCAGCGAAGAAGCTTTCATAACAGTTCAAATATCACCAGTCACAATATGTGATAATAGCTTAGATTCATTGAATGCTGGTGGTAGTTTTGACTCTTATCAGTGGTTTGATGGAAATAATACTTTAATAGGTACAAGTCAATATCTACAAGTTACTCAAGCTGGAACTTACACTGTTTCAGTAACAGATGGTAACTGTCTTGGTGGTGGTACGGGTACAGTTATTAACAATACAACACCTGTGCTCAACCTTCCAGCATCATTAACTGTTTGCCGACTTAACACGGGTATAGGGCCAACCACCATTGACTTTGTTTCCATAGCAGATACCATGGATGGACAATGGTTTAATATAGAATCTGCAAATGTCAATACAAGTAATTGGGGTAATGTAGATTTCACAACTGTGCTTGCAGCAGATACTTTCCTTTTTGTCTATATTGCAAATACTGCAGTAGCACCATGTATTAATCCTACAGATACTGTCGAAGTAATTGTAAGAAATTGTGCATGTCCAAACCCTGCTATCAGACCTATTGGTCCATTATGTAATAGCAGTACAGCACCATTCAACCTTAATAATACTTTTATAAATCAAATGCCTCCACTTCCAGGTGATTGGACAGTAGTAGCTCCGTCTCCTACCCCATTCCCTACTATCACAGGCAATACAATTGTGGTTACAGGGGCGACACCAGGAACATATACGGTAAGATTTACGTATAATCCACCTTCACCAGGCAACTGTCCTAAGTTTATTGAAAACACATTGGTAGTATCTCCAGCACCTGCAATCTCAAGTAGAAATACGACTCTGTGTAATGCAGATATAGGCGCAGGTCCAGTAATGGCAAATCTTGATACTTTGTTAGTAGGACTCATTGAACCTTCACCTGGTAGCTGGACACAAATAGATGGTGCTACACCTATGGGTACTTTACCTAATATAGATGTGACAGGCATGTCTAGAGACACATTAAGATTCCAATATACAACGACGGCTGTGGCACCATGTGTACCTAGAACAGCCATCGTAGAGGTAATCATTAGAAACTGTGAGTGTCCTTTAGTATCCCTTGTAAATGATGAACTTTGTAATGGATCAATGACATTACTAGATTTAGAAAGTGCAGCCAATTTCACCATCGATCCTACCACGATCACAGGTACATGGACGGCACAAGCACCGCTTACAATAACAAATGGACACTTTATCAATCCATTCGGTGTAACTGCAAGTGCAACACCTTACAATGTTACGTTTACATTAAATGGTACCTTCCCTGCTGATTGTCAAACGGTCTTTACTAAAACGGTGAGAATCAGAAACCAACCGGTAGCTGAAAAACTCAACGATGGTGAAGCGTGTTCTGCATCTACAGGTAATGGGGCTACCGATCTTAGATTGACAAGTCTACTGAGACCTGGATATACCACAGGTGGTACTTGGACGCAAATCAGCCCTGCTACGCCACAACTTACCATCGCACCTACAAGTATTGTAGACTTTAATGGTCAAGCTCCAGGTACGATGTTTGTCTTTAGATATACACCACCTATCACGCTTCCATCACCATGTACTCCTGTTTCTGTGGATGTAACTGTTACTGTAAAAGATTGTAATTGTCCAGACGGAAATATCGCTTGTCCTGGTGG
>DAOLFJ010000527.1:0-2164 GCA_035326365.1 Saprospiraceae bacterium
CTTCTGGCTTCACCCACGCATCAAACTCTTCTGATGTAAGATATTTGAGATCTAAGGCTGCTTGCTTCAGTGTGCTACCTTCTTTATGCGCTTTTTTGGCAATTTCTGCTGCTTTGTCATAACCAATTTTTGTATTCAAAGCGGTGACAAGCATCAACGAATTGTCAAGGTTGAATTTTATTCTCTGTACATTAGCTTCTATGCCTACTGCGCAATGTTCATTAAAGCTGACACAAGCATCTCCTATCAAATTGGCAGACATCAAGAAGTTGAAAATCATCACTGGCTTAAATACATTTAGTTCGAAGTGTCCACTCATTCCACCTATATTGATAGCCACATCATTACCCATCACTTGTGCCATTGCCATGGTGAGTGCTTCTGACTGTGTAGGATTGACTTTTCCAGGCATGATAGATGATCCAGGTTCGTTTTCTGGAATGGTAATCTCACCAATACCACATCTAGGACCAGATGCTAACATTCTGATATCATTTCCGATTTTCATCAGCGATACAGCTACTGTTTTTAATGCGCCATGTGCTTCTACGATAGCATCATGAGCAGCCAATCCTTCAAATTTGTTTTTACCAGTGATGAAAGGTAGGCCAGTTATTTCTGCTATTTTTTTAGCTACCAATACATCATATCCTTTTGGCGTATTGAGACCTGTACCTACCGCCGTACCACCAAGAGCTATCTCTGAAAGGTGTTTGTAGGTGTTTTTAATGGCAGCAATACCATGATCGAGTTGTGAGACATATCCACTCAATTCTTGACCTAGTGTAAGTGGTGTCGCATCCATAAAATGGGTACGTCCTATTTTCACTACTTTCATAAACTTCTTTGACTTCTCCTTCAGTGTATCTCTCAGTATTTCTAACCCTGGCACTGTCACATCTACCAATACTTTGTAAGCGGCAATATGCATCGCAGTAGGAAAAGTATCATTGGAAGATTGTGATTTATTGACATCATCATTTGGGTGTAGTACTTTTTTATCATCGGTGAGTGAGCCACCATCTAAAACGTGGCCACGATTGGCAATGACTTCGTTCAGGTTCATATTTGACTGCGTACCTGATCCTGTTTGCCACACCACGAGTGGAAATTCATCGTCAAGTTTGCCAGCCATTATCTCTTTGCAAACTTTTTCTATCAATACTTTTTTGTTTTTTGGAAGTACGCCGAGGTCATGATTTGCTTGTGCTGCTGCCATTTTCAATACGGCAAAAGCACTGATGATTTCCTTTGGCATTTTGTGACCACCAATCTTAAAATTTTCTGATGATCTCTGAGTTTGTGCACCCCAATATTTTTCAGCAGGAACATTTATATATCCCATACTGTCTTTTTCTTTTCTGAACTTACTCATATTTATGTGATTATTTTGTTAGATGTTATATTATGATGCAAATTTACGAACTTTATAAAAAATCATACTACGTATATCCCACAACTTCTATGAAAAGTATTTAAATCATAATCTTTTTGGATTGTTTGTAGATGTATTTGTTTTTAAAATCACTTTTTTATGGCCTTCGTCTATGAAAAATGTACTTTGATAGATTAGTCATCGCACACTTGCAACTTCCTTTTCTTTCATCTCGTCATTGACTTATATGTATTCTTATTAATTTCAAAATTTTGACAAGATGAACCACTTCATTTACATTTTTTTACTGTTTTCTACACTTACCATATCCGCCCAATCTATTAGCGGTACGATTCAAGATAATAATTTGCCTGTTTCCTTTGCTAATGTGATGTTATATAGGTCGGCAGATACTACACTAGCCAAATTTACCTATTCTGATGATGATGGAAAATTTGTATTTGAAAATGTGAAAAATGATATCTATTATCTGCAAATATCTTACGTAGGCTTACAGGACTATAAAAGTGAGTCATTCTCTTTTAAGTCAAATGACAAAAACTTGGGCAATATCAGTATGAATGCTAGTGGTGTAAACCTTGATGAAGTAGTAGTGACTGCATCAAAGCCTATGATGGAAGTAAAGCCTGATAAGTTGGTTTTGAACGTTGCAGGAAGCGTCTTGGCTTCGGGTGACGATGCGCTCAGTCTATTGCGAAAAGCACCTGGCGTACTTGTAGATAATAATGAAAATATTTCTCTTTTAGGAAAATCTGGACTAGTCATTTA
>DAOLFJ010000154.1:0-10654 GCA_035326365.1 Saprospiraceae bacterium
ACCAAGCATGGAATAATAGTGATGGTTCTGTAGGTGTAGCTGCTGGATGGTCAGCGGTATAAACGTAAACGATTCTACTTTTAAGCGAAGGATTTAGGATAAGTAAATGTAGCGTCATCTACCTCTATCTCCTTTTTTTGCTTGATTGAGCTAAAGGATTATATGACACACATAAATCAACCCAAAATTTTAAATCTTTGTGTGATTCAATCTCTGTATCATCTACCAAAACAAATCCTTTCATCGGCTTACCTGTAAAATCCATCATGCTACAACCTGCTTTTTCTAATAAGGAATCTATATCTTCAGGGTCAACCCGGCACATGAGCTTTTCCTTCATTATACCAACACACATCTTATCATTGAGCATAAAACAAAGGCCACCAAACATTTTTTTTTCGATGACATTGTCATGTAAACTCAGTATCTCTCTGACCCTATCGCCCAATATTTCGTTATATGCCATAAAATTAAATTAACCTATATTTTCACCTTCACTCATTCACACCTTCACTTATTCACCCATTCACCCACTTCACATATTCACACATTCACTCATTTACCCATTCACACATTCACCCATTCACTCACTTCACACATTCACCCATTCAGCAATTCTCTCACTTCACCGTCCTCCACTTGATAAACGCCAAAATACTAATCACACCTAATACCATTGCAGTATAATATACTTGTGGTGGCACAGGCACTGGATCTCCAGCGGCATAAGAGTGCAAACCAGATAGATAATAATTAACCCCAAAATAAGTCATAATTACTGTAGCAAATCCGAATAAAGATGCAAAATTAAAAGCATACACACTTCGTAAGCCAGGTATGAATCTCATGTGCAAAATAAAGGCATATACCAAGATTGTCACCAATGCCCAAGTTTCTTTGGCATCCCATCCCCAATACCTGCCCCATGATTCGTTAGCCCATACACCACCCAAGTAAGTGCCTACACTCACCATAAATAATCCACCCAATAAGGTGATTTCCGAAATGATGGTTAGTTCCTTAATGGTTCTATCGGTATTGATTTTATTTTTGTTTGTTGTAAATATCATTAGGATGAGATTGAGCATACCAATTACGGCACCCAACATCAAGAAACCATAACTACCCGCTTCTAAGGATACATGGATGGTCAACCAATAAGATTTCAACACAGGTACAAGCGGAGTAATCTCAGGATCGAGCCAACTCATGCCTGCAACCAATAAAATAGTAGCAGACAATACAGTTGTAGCTGCCATGCCGCCTAATGACTTTCGAGAAAAAAACAATCCGGCCAACATCGTGGTCCATGAAATGTATATCATAGATTCGTATCCATTGCTCCATGGTGCCCTACCAGATACATACCATCTCAGGCCTAGACCAATGGTATGGAAGACAAAAAATAAACAAAGGACATAAAACGCATATTGTGTATACCGTTTTACATTCATTTTTTGACTGAATACGGAGTAAAAGAACAATCCTAACAATACCAAACAACCCAATCCATACACATTTCGGAGTCTCCCGAATACATCCAATTTATTGAGCAAGAGTTCTGCTTTGATTTTGGAAGGAGATGGTATGATATGACTGCCTTTTTGGATTTGGTCATCAGCTAATTTTTGGAGTAGGGTATTCGACTGAGTATAATCCCCAGAGGTACCACTTTGCTCCAGTAAAAGTAAATAGGAAGAAAAAGCTTCAAATTGTGCCCCCATATTCATGTCAGGCATTTTGTTGTCTCTGACATCTGCGGGCGAAATCCAAGTATTGGCAGGATCTCCAGGTACAGGAAATATGCGTAGCAGCCTACCTGAGAATATCATACTTGCGATGTTTACTTTTTCATCCAGTTTGATGATTGCTTTCTCAAATGTACCTTGGTCTTTGGGATTGACAGATTGTGCATCTCTGACTTGATTTCTCAATAAATATTGGCCATCAGCGCCGAAAAACTGTCTGTAACTCACCATTTTTTCCGTAGTTCCGAATATTTGTTGGATCTGTGGATGCGTTCCTATATTTATCAGCGCTACATTTTCCCATTTTTCTGGTGCTTTGAGCATGGATAAAAATATCTGATCTGAAGACATGCCAAAGAGACTTTCTTTTTTGGCTATTTTGCGTAAGGTCTCGCTGGTTAATGTATTGACAGGTTTAAACCTACCTCGATGATCTTGCACTAGCAATTTACCAAAAGCGCTAGCATGATCTCCACTTACATCCGCTACGGGCACGATGTTTTGTGCTTTTATGTCATTATTGAAAGTGAAAATAGTCATAAAAATGATAAGTATAGATAGAATGGTTTTCTGTTGATACTGATCAAGTTTTTTTACCAATTCTGTGAATCTACTATTTTTACTAAAAAATGTCATCATCATACCTATCGTTAACAATATGTAACCGATATAAGAAACCCAAGTCCCCCAAAAGTCAAAATTGACGCTTAAGTACGTGCCTTTTTCATCTTGGTCAAATGAAGATTGAAAAAAACGATATCCGCCATAATCCAAAATATTATTCATATAAATCCTAAAAGGTCTATTTACACCTTGCGCTGCATCTACAAGTGTGACTTCACTAGCATAAGAAGACGGATTGTCCGTACCTGGATAACGCTCCATGATGAAGTCTCTAAGTGCGAGCGAAAATGGTACTTGAATTTGTTTAGATCCATAACTCACTGACATTTGGACGTCTCCGAAGTCTAGAATTTTTGGTTGGCCTTCGTCACCTTTTCTACCGCTTACCATGACTTCTTTTGTGTCTCCATTTTTTGATATATGCATGACTAGACCTGCCATGCTTTCATTCTTCATTTTTTTATCGCCTGAAACTAGACTCACACTGCCAGAAGATCTAAAGTCACCAATCACAAAACCAGCATTATTCCATATATACATAGATCTAAGTCTTAATGGTTGGTAACTACCTGGCGAAATCGTATCTGTTGTTTGGGTAGCCATGACCGTTTGTATCACAGGAACATCTGTCTGAAATAAGAGTGAATCATTCTGGACAATGACATTAAAAGCGTTCGAGAGTATTTCATCTGTAAAATTAAAATTCACGCTATTGATACTTACTTTATCGCCCTGACTTACATAATATTCTTCTCTTCCTCCTTGACCGGCCACGACTACTTTCATTACGGCTTTGCCACCTGCAGAAGGATCTATTTTTTCAGTAGGATTTGGAATGAATTCTTTTAGTTTTATATCAAACTGATTATTTCCAATCTGATAAACTTCTGAAAATTCATTGTTTCCCAAAGATGAAAAATATACAGGTTCATCAAAAGAATAGGATTTGCCACCATACATTACTTTAAATTTTAAAAAGCTTTCTGTCGATAGAAAACTATTGGCAGCACTGCCTTCTCTGATATGCATCATGCCTTCATACCCGAAATAACGAGTGATCCCTGCACCAATGATGATGATAATGATGGCGCTGTGAAATATTAAGGAAGCCCATTTTTTTTGTTGGATAAATCTAAATCTGAAGATATTGGCAATGATTGTACCTCCGAATAAGACCAAAAGAAGTTCAAACCATCGAGCTCTGAAAATGGTATGTTGAGCAGAACTGGTGCCAAAATCGTTTTCTACAAATGTAGCAACGCCGATGGCGATGGCAAATAGAAGGATGTATAAACCTGCGGCACGCGTGGAAAAAAGCTTATCGTAAATTAATGTAAAGATGGACTTCATATGCTGAAAGACTAGATTATCTGCAAAAATAACTAAAATTCCTGACCATCATTCAAAACCTGCCTGAAACCGTAAATTATGTGGTTGAATACGGAAAGGATGTTCCGTTTTAAGTTTATGACAAAGTGCAATCATTTAATTAAAACTACACTATAGGTTGTTTTGTGTAAGAGAAGTACATCTTTTTTGCAATTTTTGAAAATCACACAACGTGGAAAACAAAAAGCAGAGACGCCCTTTTGACATCTCTGCTGGTAATTGACCCTAAAATAGCATAATTACTTTTTAAAATCTAGATAAGAGATGCCACCATTACCACCACTTACATTTTTTAGTAAGATGCTTGTTGCATTTTGGCTGATGATTTCCCAATCTTCATTGATTTCATTTAATTTATTGACTGCTGGAAACGTGATGTCTAGTTTTTGTTTGCCACTATCACTATATATTTTCCAACTACCATTGGTGATAGAAGTGCCTTTTGTTGCAGTGATGACGCCACCTGTTTTAAAGTCAAACGAAACACCTGTGTAGTAACTCGTTCTATCTTTATCTTTATCAAGGTATCTAGTAACTTTCCATTGACCAATGATGGTTCCACTATTGGTATTCGTGGTTCCGGTACCTCCTATGATGGTTATTTTGTCACGGCCTAATTCGAGAATGTCGGTACCACCATTACCACCACTGATATGTTTTAATTTGATATTATTGTTGTCGCTAAGTACTATTTCCCAATCTTCGCTCAACTCATCAAAGTTGTTGGTAGATGGGAATGACAAAATTAGTTTTTTCTTTCCGCTATCTGTGATTTTGGACCAAGTACCACTGATTTCGGTATTACCTGAAGTAGCAGTTATCACTCCGCTAGCTTTAAATTTAATTTCGTATTGGTTAAAATATTGTGTTTGGATATCTCCGTCTTCAGAGAATAAATTGACGTACCAAATTCCTGAATCTGCAAATCCCCTTGCTTCGGTTGATTCGCTACTATTATCATCTGTAAGGCTATCATCTTTTGAACAAGATGCAGCAAAAACTAGGCATAGGACTGTAAGTCCATAAAGAAAACTTCTCATGGTAATAAGATTTTAAGATGAATAAATTTAAAAATTGTTTGTTAGTCGACCACTGATTCTAATTGCTTTTTAAAAAAAGTGATTGTTCAATGGACTGCTTTAAAAGTTTGTTTTGTGTTATAACGACAGCACAAAGTTATGTCAAAACAAACATATAAAAAATCTAAACGATCTGAATGGGAATATCCGATATCTGAAATGGTATTACTAATATCTGAATCGGTCAATGAAGGTACTGAATAGGATAAAATATTTAATAGAAAGTGAAATTAGAATACACCCAAACTTTCGATAATCTTAAAAGGGTTTTGATTTATATTCTTGGAGTGTTAGGCTAAATTTAATAATCATTGATTTAAAGAGCCTAAAATAATCATCCTTTTTATTTGTCAAAAAAATAGGTTGCCTTGTGATTCTTTTGTTTCATATCTTTGTCGGTGAGAAATATAAATTGATCATGTTCCTTTATATAGTACAAATGAAAACCCACTTTAAACTTATTATTTTATGCTTACTTTGTAATGTCTTTATAGGCACTTTTTATGTAAGTGGTCAATCTGAAATACAAGTAACAGAAGTACATACCGATGATCTTCCTACAGATATTCAATATGAAGGAAGTCTTTTAAATGCATGGTCATGGGCGGATGATTTGGGAGATCATTTGCTAATAACTACTCAAACTGGTATTCACCTTAGCCCGAAATTTGATCACGAAACTGAAGGTTTAGACGCAGAAATATTTGCTTACCATTTTATAATCACAGATGATAACTCCAAACAAACTTGGAAAATATATGATTATATACGTGATTGTCCTGTAGACATAGAAGCTGCCTTTGTTACTAATTCGACCAAGATTACAGACCTAAACGAAGATGGCGTGACTGAAATATGGCTAATGTATAAGACAGCTTGCCGTGGTGATGTAAGCCCATCTGACATGAAATTAATTATGTATGAAGGGTCAAATAAGTATGCCATGAGAGGACAAAATAAGGTTCAGTTATCTGACAATGAGTATTATGGCGGAGACTATACCTTTGATAGGGCTTTTAAGCAAAGTCCTAAAGTGTTTAAGCATTTTGCTAAAGCCATGTGGGAGAAAAATATTTTGCAGACTTGGGAATAATGAGTATAGTAAAAGCCTTAGTGCTTCTCAGTGAAAACTAAGTGACCTAAGTGGTTATTAATATTTAAAAGTATTAAATTAATGGTCAAATATAAAGATCTAAGCATGCTCACACGCGTCTTCGTCGAGTATTTTTGTTAGGGTAAATTTATTTACTTACTTTTAGGTTTTAGTTTGACAAATCATCCAACTTACAGATTTGAAATCGTGCTTGTTTCATTTATTCAATCAAAACCAATCGAAATCATGAGATCACTTTTTGTTTTTTTATTTTTTACTGCAATAGCGACCTTTACCATTCACGCTCAAGCGCCAACTGACAAAGCATTAATTGCAAAGTTTGACCAATTGCTTTCAGAGAAATTTAAAAGCAATGAAACAGGTGCCACAGCTTTGATATCCAAAAAAGGGCAAATCATCTACAAAAAGGCTTTTGGAATGGCTAATCTCGAGTTGAATGTGCCTATGCAAACAGAAAATGTATTTAGGATAGGGTCTATCAGTAAACAATTTACAGCTATCGCTATCTTGCAATTGATGGAGCAAGGTAAACTGTCTCTACAAGATGACATCACTAAGTTCATTCCTGATTACCCTACACATGGGCATAAAATTACGGTCGAACACTTACTGACCCATACATCAGGGATCAAAAGTTATACCAATATGATAGAATTTGGGCCTATCAGTCGCTTAGACAAAAAGCCTGAAGAATTGATACAATTCTTTAAAAATCAACCCATGGAATTTGCGCCTGGCACTAAATGGAATTATAACAACTCTGGTTATTTCCTGCTTGGTTATATCATAGAGAAAGTTTCTGGCAAAACCTATCCTGAATATATCGAAGAAAACATATTTAAAGCTCTCGGGATGAACAATTCTTATTACGGAAGTGATTCGAAAATCATTAAAAATAGGGCGGCTGCGTATGGTAAAGACGACAAAGGATTTGTCAATGCTGAGCCATTAAGTATGACGTTGCCTTATGCTGCCGGTTCGCTTCAGTCCACCGTCGAGGATTTGTACAAATGGAATCAAGCAGTACAAACATATAAATTAGTGAAAAAAGAAACCCTTGATAAAGCATTTACGCCTTACGTGTTGGCAGATGGTAAACAGACGGATTATGGCTATGGATGGGGAATAGAAAATATCCAAGGCAGCACAGCTATCCAACATGGCGGTGGAATACCCGGTTTTTTGACTAAGGGTATTTACTTGCCAAAAGAAGATGTTTTTGTAGCTGTATTTTCCAATTGTGATTGCAATAGTCCCGAAGAAACTGCGGTTAAACTTGCCGCACTGACGATAGGGAAACCATTTGAATACACAGAATCAAAGGTAGATACGTCAGCTATGAAACAATTGATAGGCGTATACGAAATAGCTGGTGATGAAGAACAAAGGTATATTACCTACTCGGATGGGAAACTATATTCGCAAAGAAATAGAAGTACTAAATTTAACATCAAACCTTATGAGAAGGATAAGTATTTTTTTGAAAGCATGATGAATACTATAGAATTTGTAAGGAACAAGTCGGGTGAAGTGGAGAAGTTAATATTTAAGGGTAGGAGTGAGCCTACTGAATGGATGAAGACGAATAAACCAATTCCAAGCATTATGGAAATTGATGTGGATGAAAGTATATTGGAATCATACACAGGAGATTATGAATTAGGACCCAACTTCATATTGACCGTCACGAAAGAAGGAAATCAACTTATCACTCAAGCTACTGGTCAAGGAAAAATAGAAATATTTGCAGAGACAGAAACCAAATTCTTTGTAAAAGTTATGGATGCACAATTGGAGTTTGTCAAAGACGGTACTGGTAAAGTTGCAAAACTTTTACTCACCCAAGGTGGTCAAAAGATGGATGCCAAAAAGATAAAATAAGGATGGGTGATAATCATTGTCATTTTGACTTAAAGGGATTCCTTTGTTTTTAGGGCGAGTTCATTCTGTAAGTAAGGCTATAAGAAGTTTTAGGAATTAAATAAAGCAGTTTGTAATAAACGAATGCTAAAATGTAGCTATTTTTGTCGGTAATCTGGAATCTGATTTATTTTTAGCCATTTTTCTGAACATCAACGAACAGCCAACAGCACATTATGATTTTTCCTAAAGCAAAAAAAATAGCTAAAGAACTTGATTGGCACAAACAAAATGATGGTGTCTTTGGATTGTACAAGGGCTATTTCTTTAATGTAGGTGATGGAAATATTTTGAGTAATCCGCAATATAAATATGTGGTGGCATTCACAGGTTACTTATCAGATCTGCAGATTATTACCATAAAACTAAGGCTACAATCAAATAAAGAAATGTTGAAATTCTCAAACTTTGAAATAGGTGAGAACATATTCACGGTTAATTTTATTGAAAATATTACACTTACCAAGTTAAAGACAGTATACGCTTTATTTGATTTTTTTGTTGATATATATAAGGAATTAGAAATTCCAGAACAGGACAATTGTCATAGATGTACTTCCATTAAGAATAACCATTATTATGTCCTGAATGGTCAAGGCACGATTATATGTGATGCTTGTTTTGAAGGTATTAATCAAAGTCAAATTAAGGCTGAAACTAAAAGACAAATGTTTGAGAATGGATATTTGACAGGCTTATTAGGGGCTTCTGTTTTTTCATTGTTGGGAATACTCTTGTGGGTGGTTTTTGCCGTTTATTTAGGTGTAATATCTTCCGGAATGGCCATGGTTATTGCGCTTTTGGGTATAAAGGGCTATGAATATTTTGGTGGTAAACTTGGGGCGTTGACAAAATATATTTTACTTTTTGCCAATATTATGAGTATCATCGTGGGAAATATATTGGCTATCACTGCTCAGTTGATGGATCAAGGTTACTCTATATTTCAAGCGATCGATTTAATGAGGCTTGACGATGAAATAAAGGGATTGGTTTTTAGAAATATTATTATTTCATTTACATTAGCTATGTTGGTTTGGATTTGGTTGCTATTCATCATGGAAGATAAAAGATTGTCTATCAAGCTAGCAGAAAAGCTAAATGCTTAAAAGAAGAATATTCATAAATGCTGTGATATTACCATAAAAATACACCTAAAAATAATATGACATTAAAATTAGACACCATCATCATTTTTGTTAAAGATTTAGCATCCTGTAAAGATTTTTATGTACATGTGTTGGGATTAGAAATTCTAGAAGAAACACCAAAACAATGGTTGCTTCTGAGCACAGGTGGTTGTAATATTGGATTGCATCAGATCGGAGAAGAATATCTAGATGAAAGTAATGAAGATACTGAGTATGAAACAAATACCAAAATCGTTTTTGAAATAGATGGCGATATCCATACCTTGAGAAATGATCTGCTTTCTAAAAATGTCACCATTAAAGAAGTGATGACGTGGGATAACTATCCCTATCTACTTTGTGATGGTCAAGATCCAGAAGGAAATGTATTTCAATTAAAAGGTAAAAAGGTGTAGTTATAATCTTTCAAACTTTAATTCTAAACATTAACTTTGCAAAAAAAAAGATCATGAACGCAGACTTCAAACCCGCTGGATACAACTCAGCATCTCCTTACTTTATAGTGGACGAAGCTCAAAAGTTGATAGATTTTCTTGTTTATGTTTTTGATGCTAAACAATTAAGAAGATATGATCGGAATGATGGAAGTATTATGCACGCGGAATTGAAAATTGATGATTCAGTTATAATGCTTTCAAATGCTACCAATGATTATCCATCCATGAAAATAGTGATGCATGTGTATGTTTCCAATGTGGATGAAATCTTTGAGAAAGCTGTTAGTTACGGTTGTGAAATCATAGATAAACCTAAAACTCGTGAAGGTGATCCTGACAAACGTGGTACCTTTAAGGATATTGCAGGAAATATGTGGTCGGTGGCAACCCAAGAAGGATCTGAAGGATAAATTATTTTACAACATTAGGTTTTAAGACATATAATCATAAGAATTGTTAAGATTTGGTAATGAATATTTTGCCAACGATTTGATTGTATTTTACTCGTGTACCAAGCACAATGCTATCAAAACTGGAAACCATCATATATGGACAAATACCAAAAAACATTTGCTACTTGGAATAAAATAGCCATCAAGTATCAAGAAATATTTATGGACAAGGATTTGTACAATGATACCTATGATGTAGTTTGGCATAGTCTTACGAAAGAAAAGTCAAAGCTATTAGATATAGGTTGTGGCCCTGGGAATATTACAAAGTACTTGCTTTCCAAAAGACCTGATTTTGATATACATGGTATTGACGTCGCGCCCAATATGATAACACTCGCTACAAATAATAATCCAACTGCAACATTTGCTATCATGGATACTAGAGATATTCAGCAATTAAATGGAAGTTTTGACGGCATTATTTGTGGCTTTTGTATACCTTATTTATCTCAGACTGACACTTCAAAATTGATCAATGACTGCTATAACTTGCTTAATGATGGTGGGTTACTTTACCTTAGTTTTGTAGAAGGTGATCCGAAAACATCTGGTTATCAAATTGGAAGTACTGGCGAAAGTGTTTATTTTTATTACCACCTACTAGACAATATTCAATCTCAAATCACTAAAAATAATTTTTCAGAGATAGAAGTGTTTAATGTGGAATATCTTAAAACAACATTGGAAGTGGAACAACATACCATTGTAATAGCAAGGAAATTATAAGAAATTTAACT
>DAOLFJ010000155.1:0-1900 GCA_035326365.1 Saprospiraceae bacterium
AGTTTTCTGTTTTTAACGCTATTTTTCAAACTTTTGACTAAAAATGAAAAGGCCATTCCAACTTTGCAAATGGCATTTGTGTATTGATTAGCTTTTCTTTTTTCAATAAAATTCTGTGGGTAGCTTAAAATCAAGTTTAATTATTTGATAATCAATCTTTTATGCTTAAACATGGTACAAAATGCAATTTATAATATACTGGTAATCAACAAGATGAAAACTACAAAACTACAATTATTAAAAAAGTTATTGTATCGAAAATTAACAATTAGTTTCACCTCCCTTTGCAAGACAAATGAAAATATGACAAAGGAACATAGTAAAATCTGATTTCAGTTACAAACACATGATTTTGGATAGATGCTAATGATTATTGTTAATATCACTTGAAACTTCTTTAATATCTTTACTAAAGCAACTTAATGATAAACTTTAATAACAGCCTAAATCTATTCTGGATTGGATATCAGCGTTAGGAAAACATTGGCCTGATGGTAATAAATCGGGTACGTACCTTTGTAGATTTGAGTCATAAAGTGCATTACTGATAAAAGCTTCGATAGCACTAATCTCAGAATTATTTAAACCTAATGGTTTGAAAAGTGGATCTAATTGGCTTGTCGTAATATTTGTGTTTTGTGGTTTTGCATTATTTTTATAGATAATTACTTCTCGTACACTTCTTAAAGTAGCACCATGTCCATAAAATGGACTATCTTTCAGATTGTACAATTGTGGTACTTTAAATTTGTAATTATCTGTCGATTTTCCAGTGAATCCACCTCTGCCTAAGTTGGCAGTATCATTTATTTTTGTCCCTACAGTCGGTTCTGGACAGTCGTACATATCTCCTAGACCAATGGCATTAAACTGCATACTATTTAGAGCTGGTCCTGTATGACAATTTACGCATCCTGCTTTTCCAAAAAACAACGTAGCCCCTTCTTTTTCCATAGCTGACATAGCATCTAGTTTGCCTTGTAGATATTGTTGAAATGGAGCTTTGTTAGACAAAAGTGTGCGTTCAAATGCTGCAATAGCTAAAGCGGCATTTTTTAGTGAATATCTTTCACTTTCAGGTTCATTAGGGTAAACTTGGTCGAATAGATTTTTATAAGCACTTATTTTTATAACTTCTTCATTTATATCCAGTCTGTGTACACCCATTCCTGCGATAGCTTGAGTTTCTATTCCTTCAAATCCTAATTTATTAGTTTCTATAGGAGTCCCTGCTGGCCATAAATGTTCAGTCCCTTCGTTCAGTGCTGTAGCACCGAATTGTCCATTCCACAACATGTTTTTTTGGTATGCCCCATTCATAGCTGTCGGTGATCTAAGTGGCTGTACATCTATATTTTGAGCACCTGGGAATGGTCTTCTTAATTCACCCGTTGTTCCAAAACCTTTTCCACCTTCCCCAATGCCTTGTATGACGCCTGCTTGAAATCCTGCATCTGCGTGGTGACATGAAGCACATGAAAATGTCTTTATGAATTTCTCGTTTTTTGCAGATATGCCCAAGGCTGTTTCATGAAATAGGAAACCTCCCAAAGCTACTTTATCTTTTGTGATTGGGTTTCTAGGGTCTTGTGGAATATTGGAAAAATCATTTGATTCGGGTAGCCTGTAATAGGAGATATCACCTGTTGGCGCGTTACCTTTCATCAGTGCGATAAGTTCTACATCTTTTTGTTCCAATTCTTGTGTAGTAGATGATGAGTTGAGATCTGAACCACAAGAGAAAAAAATACTGATTAGGAGTAATACCGAAAAGGAGAAAAATAAGGACTTCATATCTTAATAATTAATATTATGTTGTGTAAATAATGGTGTTATGTTTAAATCAAAACATATGCCAAATATTCATAATATGTAAGATATTATAAAATAAGTTGTTTAA
>DAOLFJ010000155.1:2000-10608 GCA_035326365.1 Saprospiraceae bacterium
CTTGTTAAGTGCTAGTCAAAAGTGGCTACTTCCTTATATTATAATAATTTGTACATAGCTTGGTGGTCAATACCTACTTCCTGGAATATATCACCGTCAGCTGTATATCCATTTTTTAAATAAAAATCAACAGCAGCTAATCTTGCATGCAATTCTATTTTTTTATAATTTTTATGAGTGGCAAATTGTTCGCTTGCTTTTACCATAAAAGTTCCTACACCTTTTGATTGTGCAGCAGCAGATACGGCTACTTGTCTCATTTTTAGCGTATGATCATCCACAAGCTTCAAGATGAGTATTCCGAGCAATTCATTAGAATTCTGATCGTAACATGCTATATGAAAAGAATCAAATTCTGTGGCAATATCATTTTCATCAAACTCTAAATTTAGTGGTTTGCGTAGGACATCATATCTAAGTTTTAGGGCTTCGTCAAACTCTGGCGTTCCGAAATCTATCATTGCGCAATACAAAGACATAAATTATAATTGTTTATTAGAAAGAAAATCTTGTTGAGTTAGTTTTAAGAGAATAAAGTGATTATTTAATCTCCTTATAAGTTTCAGTGTAACCTGCAAAAATCCCTAATCCATTTTTAATATTAGTGTGTATTTCTGGATTCTGAGAGAAGCTAGAATTATGATTGTCAAAACCAAATTTTTCAACTGTTTTGTAATAGGCATATAGATCTTTACTGACAGTCAGAAATCTTAGATATCTTTTTACTTGTGCAGTTGAGTCTGGTATTTGCCCACTTCCTGGGTTTGACCCTTCACCGTCGGGTAAATAAAGAGATGACTTAGGACCTTGTGATTCTGCGTCATTGGGATTAGGATTTGACAAGTCAATTAGGTAACCCGCAATATTATTGTATTTATTGATAGATGACACGAGATTTTTAGGGTCGGGTGCGTAAGTAGTATCTATTGGGGTACTAGTATTTGTGAATATTAAATTCCAGATATAATAGTTTTGGCCAATATCCTTTATTTCAAAATCCACCCTTTCTACTACATCAGATAGAATTTCTACTTGGGCATTTTTCGGGGCCATACTTGATGACGTTACTTGTGGGTAACCTACTACATTTACTTTTAATTCATAAGTTTTATCAGCTTTCGGTGGATTGATTTTAGTTGTGTAGATGCCATCTTCTACTTCCTCTAAAGGAATAATTAATCCAGTACTCTTTTCTATGATTTCTACTTCAGCATTGGTAACAGGTGTTATCTTAGTTTTGTGGTCCAATAAGTCTCTACTGTAGGTTAAGCTGACTACCCACGGTTTGTTTACTGTAAATGCAGAATTAACTACAATACTTGGTTTGAATGTTCCTCTTATCAATACATAGTCTTCTTCACACGATATCTGAAAAATCGCGAAAAGTAAAACCAGTATTTTTAAGCGTCCCATCATTTGGCATCTGTTTTGTCACCCAAAATTAAGCATTATTATTTAATTGATAAGTTTTTTTTTGATAATTTATTTTATGTAGATTCTTAAATATAATTTATTGTTATTGTGATATATGGTTATTTAGGAATAATATTTTGTTTTAGCTATTTTTAGTTCTTTGTTACAATATTTTATTTTAAAATTTTATAGAAACGTTGACAGAAGGTGTAATTGGTAAAATACTTACTTTTCTTGCTGTTGCATCATTTGGCGGCTCAGGATTTCTATAGATATAGATAAAGTATGCATTTAGTCGGTTGTAGACATTGTAAACATTGAACTCAAATAGTGTATCGAAGTGTTTTCCTTTTACTGTATAATTGGCATTCAAGCTGAGATGATGAAAAGCTGGTAACCTGTAGTTGTTCCTTCCATTAGATTTTAAAAGTGTGGTCCCTAAAATACCTTCATATTCTTCTGTGGCAAGCGAAAAAGTATTTCCCGTAGCATACACAAAATTAAGACCAAAAGAAAAAGCATCTGATAACTGGTAACTAAGACCAGTATTCATATTTAATGGTCTATCATATGTAGCTGGGAATGGTAGTCCTTGATTGAGCGTAGGGAATTGTCTTTCGGTTTTAGTGAATGATGTTGAAATCCATCCTTTCAGTTTTCCATCTTTTTTATGTATCAATAATTCCAATCCACGAGAGTTAGACTCACCTACGACAAGATTTCTTTCCCAATCTTTTGATGTATTGAAGACTGGTACAATATTGTCATTGTTTATTAAAAAGTAGAATAGTTCTGTAGGTGATGTGTATTCTAGCGAATTTTCAAATGTTTTTAAATAACCACCTACACTGACATAGAATTGTTCATTGATATTGTAGGTATAATTCATGCTAAACTGATGTGCATTTTCGGGTGCAACATTTTCAGTCGAGGTGACCCATAAATCAGACGGTAATCCAAGACCAGAATTTGACAACAGATGTACGAATTGTGTCATTTTGCTGTAGGCCACAGAAATCATATGTCGTTCATGTGGTGTGGCTATGATTTTTAAACGTGGTTGGAAGGATTGATATGTGGTATTATTAACGTTAAAGACGGACATATGAAGGCCACCATATAGAAACAGGTCAGTATTAATTTTAAAGTTATCTTCTACATAAAAATTGTATTCTGATGAGCTGATCAAAGAGTCTTTGTCTATGATGCTTTCTGCGTCACCTTCTAGGATAAATGTGCTTTGTTTGATAGTAGGATTAAATTTGTGGATTAAAACATTAGAGCCTGCGCGCAATACATGTTTATCGTTCAGATAATATTCTAAATCTGCTCTTACATTGTAATCTATGATATTGGATTTTGAAATGACATCTAGTTCATTAGTTCTTACTGTGTCAGGTTGTGTCGATGTAGAAGTAAATTTGTAGCTTGATCTAGAACCATTGTTATAATTCAAAGCGCCTGCCTGCATTTTGATAGCAAATTTGTCATTTAAGAGCGCATTCCACTTTAGTGATGCCATTTTGTTTCCCCAATTTAAGCCATTTCTATCAAAAATATTTAAGGAATAGTCAGCGCCTCGAATAGTTTCATCTTTGGTCAGTTGGAGATTGTCAAAACCCGTGTATACCATAAGACTGATGCTACTTGATGGCGATAAAGTATGTGTGATCTTGCCTAATACATCGCTGTATCCTATATTGATATTATCATACTTGGTATATTTTCTTAAAATGTTATTGACATAAAAGTTCAACCATGATGTCCTAGCTGATAGATTATATGTTGTTTTGCTATTTTTTATGGGTCCGTTCAGATGAACTTTAGCGCCTGGGACACCTACAGAAATGAGTGTATTATTTTTGGACTTGTCACCATCTTTTAGGTTAATGTCTAAGACTGACGACAATCTGCCTCCGTACCTAGCTGGAAAACCATTGCGATGTAGACTCGCTTCTTTGATACTTTCTTCTATAAATATGGATGACACACCTGCCGTATGACTCGTCTCATAAAGGGCTATACCTTCTAGCAAAATCAAGTTTTGATCAGGACTACCACCTCTCACATACAGTCCACTTTGGCCTTCGCCGCCTGATTGAATGCCTGGTATAATTCTAGCATTGTTTATAATGTCTTTTTCGCCTATGATAGAGACAAAATCTTTGGTTCCGAATAGATCCATTAATTCACCACCTGTGTTTAGGTTGTGTCTTGACTTACCGTCTATGATGATCATGGGTAGTTCATTATCATTTTCCATGTAGATATCTATATACTTTGAAGTACTGATATCCATAGATATTGACTGTGTCTTGTAGCCAAGATATCTCACTTCGAGTGCTGTCATTCCTTGTGGGGTTTTAAATATAAAGTAACCATGTTCATTGGTAATGACAGAAGTATTTGAGTGATTTTCAGTGATGATGGCACCATTTACCAATTCGCCTGAGAGTTTGTCTCTTACTGTCCCACTTAGACTGAACAATATTTGTTTTCTGAGGTCACCCTTGCTCTGAAGGATAAACTTATTGGGTGGAAGGGTGAGAATGAGTAACTTATGGTCACTAAATATGGCATAAAGGATGTCTCTGAGTTGACGTTTGTTTTCTGGTATATTTATAATTTTATCGTCTGTGAGTAAGTTTGCATTATAGCTAAAAACGACATTGAGTTCATTAGATAAGTAATTTAGGAAGTCTTTTTGCGTTTTATTGGACAAATCATTTGGGAGGTTGATCTCTTTTTTTAAAAGCTCCTTCTGCCCATAAATATTATATGAGAACGAAAATAAAATGATGACAGAAATCATCCATTTGCCCATATATACTTAGCATTTAAATGATTTTACAATTACTTTACCATTGATGATTTCGTATTTTAATCTTACGATGACAGCTAATTCTTGGAGTACTTGGTCTAATGTTTCGCTAGTATATTTTGTATTTATTTTACAATCATCATCATTCATTTTGGCAGGGAATTCTACTTGTATATTGTAGAATGAGCCTATTCCCTTCATGACATTATGGAGGTTTTCATTTACAAAATTTAGCTCCTTAGATTTCCAAGCGGTCACTTGAGATGTCTGATCTTTTGTTAATTCCACTTTGTCTCCTATAATTGTTAACATGTCGCCTACTGTGAGTATGTATTCTTCGCCATTATAAGTGTGTTTTACACGACCTTCTGTTACATAGATTTGAGAAAATAGACTATCAGTGGTTATATTAAATTCTGTGCCTAGCACTCTCACCATACCATGGTTGATCTCTACGGTAAATGGTTTGGTTTTGTCTGGCGCTATGTCAAAATATGCTCTGCCCGATAGTTTTACAGTTCTGCTTTGTGATGCTGTGAGTACGCTTTTTTGGTCTAAATCTATGATAGAACCATCGTCTAGTTTGATTTGCTCCCCTGTGGCTGTATACACTTTAGCTTCTGGATTGATCACATCGTCTCCTGATTGTATGACAAAGAATGACGCCAAGATTAACACCGCTACAGCAGCTATTTTGCCCCAATGTTTAAAACCTACGATATGTGTTTCAGTGCTAATTCTTTGATCTACTTTTTGCCATGCAGCTTTTTTGTCTACTTGTTGATAATCTCTGAGTTCATTGCTCGCTTCATTGATTCTGATGGTCTGTTTTAGTGCATCGAGATTGGCTTCTGATTCATTTTTCCAGGATTCAAGCGCTTCGTATTCGTCACGATTGGGTTTTCCTAGGATATATTTTGATATTAATTGAAATGGATTCATTCTAAATGATTCTATGATTTAATTAAGGTTTCGGTATGATCATTTCCCGCAACAATTTTAGTGCTTTACCCATGTGATTCTCTACTGTTTTGACCGAGATATTCATGCGTTCCGCAATTTGGGTGTAAGTTAAGCCATTTACTTTACTCAAGGTGAAAACTTCGCCACATTTTGGGGGTAATTGTCGTATAGATACATATATTTGATCTAAAAGCTTGTAATTTTCTATTTCTTCTTCTTGAATATTGGATTGACTATCTTCTTCGGCCTTACTTATGATTCGTACTACTCTGCGCCCGATTCCGTCCCTTCTCAATACTTCCAAACTATGATTTTTCACCATAGTATAAATGAGGGATTTGATATTTCGGTCTTTATCGAGCTGATCTCTATTATTCCAAACTTTTACAAAAACATCTTGGACTATATCTTCAGACTTATCAATGTCACCAATGATTCGATAGGCCAAATTGCACAATGGCGAATAATGGGTCTCAAAAAATTGTTTAAATATTAATCTGTCCAAGAGAGTGATAATTTTTTTGTTATATCACAGCAAATATAAAACTTATAAACTTGATTTTGAAGATTATTAACGAAAGTATGTTAATTAATGGTATCAATACGACATTTTGATATTTTTAATCCATCAATATTTTGCAATTAAGAGTATGTTTAAATTTTTATTGCTTTATATTCAATATCATATGAACCTGACTTCAAAATAATCTCATCGTTTAGTTCACTAAATTCTATTATCGTCAGAATTCTAACCTATTGATTAGCAACTAAGAAAATTTTTAAACATACTCTAAAAAAAGAACCTATTTTTGGTTACTTTCATCATTCAGATTTGGTCATTTGTCGATAAAATCTTTATATTTGGAATTTATTAACAAAATGCTTTGTTGGTTTGTTAAGAAAGGCGTAATAAGATACTACCTATATATTTGAAACGTAATAAAACTCAATGATATGATGGAATTTTTAGCAGATGCAGACATTTATTTAAAGACATTTTGGTATATAGCCTTACCTGTTTCTTTATTTTTTCTCATACAGACGATTATGACGGTAGTAGGTGCAGGTCATGGTGATACAGACGTGGATACACATTCTTTCGATAGTCCAATGGAGTTGTTTACGTTACGAAATATGGTCAACTTTTTGCTGGGCTTTAGTTGGGGAGGTATTAGTTTTTACAGTACGATCAGCAATAAACCATTGTTGGTCGCCGTGGCGATATTGATAGGTCTTTCATTTGTAGCTATGTTTTTTTATTTGATCAAACAAATCAAGAAGCTAGAAGAAGATAATACTTTCAATATTGAAGAAATAAAAGGAAATGTAGCTGATGTATATCTCCGAATACCAGAAAGTTTATCAGGTAATGGAAAGATTCATGTCAGTCATAGAGGAACCTTACATGAATTGGAGGCAGTCACAGATCAAGCTCTTATTCCTACAGGCGAAAAAGTCCTTGTACTCGATGTACAGCCAGGCAATGTCGTACTTGTGCGCAGGTTAGAATGATTTTTAAAAAAGATATAAACAGATACATTTAACTAATTTTATTCACCACAAAACAACTTTTTCCTATGAGTGATTTCACGCCTATGATTTTGATTTTTGTCATCATCATGATTGCATTTGCGTTAATCCTTGCGCTAATATCCAGATATAAACGGTGCCCATCAGACAAAATACTTGTCGTCTACGGTCGTACAGGTGGCACATCAGCCAAATGTATCCATGGTGGCGGCGCATTTATCTGGCCTGTTATCCAGGATTATGCATATCTAGACCTTAAACCCATCTCTATCGAAGCCAACCTCACCAATGCACTGAGTAGACAAAACATCCGAGTCGATGTGCCTTGTCGATTTACCATTGCTATTTCCACAGAAACCGATAGTATGAGTAATGCAGCGGAGAGATTACTAGGGCTCGCACCTGAACAAATCCAAGAATTGTCCAAAGATATCCTTTTCGGTCAGTTGAGACTTGTCATTGCGACCATGACCATCGAAGAGATAAATTCTGATAGGGATAAATTTCTAGACAACATCTCCAAAAACGTAGATACCGAACTTAAAAAAATAGGTCTCAAACTCATCAACGTTAACGTGACAGATATCAAAGATGAGTCTGGATATATAGAAGCACTTGGTAAGGAAGCTGCTGCTAAAGCCATCAATGAAGCAAAAATAAGCGTAGCCGAACAAGAAAAAATAGGGGAGACAGGAAAGGCCATGGCAGATAGAGAACGTGACATATCTATAGCAGAAACCCACCGAGATCGTGATGTCAAGATAGCAATGACCCAAAAAGATAGGGAAGTGAGCATCGCGTCAGCCAACAAAGATGAGTCTATCGGTAAAGCTGAAGCTGAAAGAGATACTAGGGTGAAAATATCTGAAGCAAATGCACTAGCGGTAAAAGGTGAAAACGAAGCAAAGATATCCATAGCCAACTCTGATGCACTGCGTAGAGAAAAAGAGGCAGAGTCCAATAGGATAGCTATCACTGCCGAAAAAGTACAACAAGCACGCGCACTCGAAGAAGCTTATCTAGCGGAGCAAAAAGCCGAACTTGCAAGGTCTGAAAGAGAACGTTCAAGTCAAATAGCGAACGTAGTCATACCAGCTGAAATAGCCAAACAAAGAGCCATCATAGAAGCACAAGCAGATGCTGAGCGTATCCGTGAAAATGCAAAAGGTGAAGCCGATGCCATATTTGCAAAAATGGAAGCTGAAGCCAAAGGTCTATATGAAATCCTAACCAAACAAGCAGAAGGATACGAACAAGTGGTAAAAGCCGCAGGTGGAGACCCAAGCAAAGCATTCCAGTTGTTATTGCTAGAAAAACTTCCAGAATTGGTAAAAACCCAAGTAGAAGCTGTCAAAAATATCAAGATAGACAAAATTACCGTATGGGATTCTGGTGCAGGATCATCAGATAATGGCAATGGAGCTACCGCAAATTTTGTCTCAGGCATGATGAAATCCGTACCACCGCTCAATGACCTATTTAATATGGCAGGATTAAATCTTCCTACCTATCTGAAGGGCGCAGATGATAAGGATGCTCCGTCGGTAGATGTCACCGACGATAAAAAGTAGATATAATAAAGCCGGATTCAGTAGTGAGTTCGGCTTTTTTTTTATTTGTGATGAAGTAGTAGATAGACTATCTGTTTTGCCATCGCTATGGTGGGGAAATGTGTAATATAGTGAAATGTTTGGTTGTGATGAACTGCTTATTTGTTTGATTTGCTGAATTGCTAATGCTCGGTGAGCTTCGCTTTATTTTATTTCAATATTTCATTTGCGACTCATAAAGATTTTACCACTAAGGTCATTAAGGGTTCACTAAGGAACACTAAGTTTTGGTATAGAGTGGATATAGTTGGTAGAAAAAAGAATAACGGAA
>DAOLFJ010000156.1:0-10567 GCA_035326365.1 Saprospiraceae bacterium
GCTTCCAAAAATATGGTTTCAAAATTCTTCAAACTAAATTTTCAGCAAAGATAAGCTAAGTTTCTATATTTGGCAACTATTTTTTTTTAAGGTTGAGTAGAACTTGCTTATATGTTAAACTCCTTTTTAACAATATCCTCATAACTCCTTGATTTTATAATCATAGTAAAAATGTAAAAATACGAAAGTTTGCTTCCATACTGAAACTTACATACGCATTAAAGTCCTACTATTCCATCATTACATACTTTTCATTACGCTACGGCAAATATAAACTTATTTATAGATGATGTGATTAGTTTGGTAAATTTAATTTGGATTTTTATGATTTGATAGTTCTTATTATAATATTGGAACTTCTACATCAAAACCCTTCATTTTTGAGTTTATCTATTAACACCGAGTGGAACGAAACACAATTTGCTACAGAATCGAGATTGAAAAACGAAGTTGAGCCTGTAGTAGAAATTCAATTTACGCCAGGTACACCACTATTTGTGAAGGGTAAATTGTCTTATATGGTTAGGAAGATATTAATCACAGCAATATATCATGCACTCTAGCTATAAGTTTTCATACTTGATGATGTCTTTGTAAAATAATGTATTTTTTATATTAAAAGTATGTGTAAAGTTTTTATATTTGGGATTGGATTGTAAAAGCAGTTCAATAGGTAAATATTTAGTCAAAAAAACATACAAGTCTTATGGTTTTTAAAAGTGAAACAGTTGATCTATCTATACCAAGTGTTGAATATTGGCAAAATATTGCGCCTTCTTCAGAAGTAAATGTCAATGATAGAAAGTATAATATTACAAAGGATCAAGACAAAGTATCCATTAAAAGAATCAAACCCAATTTTCAAGATAATATGCAATACAAACAAACCTGTAGAGCATATATTAACTTTGATGATTTTAAAACATCACAAAAAGCTCGATGTGAAGTAAGTATTAATTCAACAAATGAATATGTGTTCATTTTTATATCAGTATTGTGTATTATACTTTGTATTGATATGATAATTTCACATTTTGAGCTTGGATTAATTGTCTCAGCAGTTATTATTTTCCAAGTTGTCATGAATTATTATAAGTTTAAGGATGCCCAAGTTTTATTTATTTCGGACTTACAAACAGACATAAATGAGTTTAAATGATTTTAGTCTTGAGAATGTCATAAATTAAGCTAGTAATTAATCTAATTCGGGAAATTGCAATTTGTTAAATACACTAATAATATAGATTTAATATGCAACAAAAATAAAATTTCTTACCTTTGTTCCATATTTATATAAAACCAAATGATAGGACGAACCAAAATTAGTATTGTGGTCATTTTTATGTTCATGAATATAATAATGACTTATGGGCAGAGCATACGTGGAAAGATTATTGATAAAAACACTAGACAGGAACAACCCGCTGTTCAAGTCTCTTTAAAAAATACCGATTTTAGCGTTTTTACGAATGGCTTGGGTAATTTTGAGTTTAAGGAAATTCCTTCCGGAACTTATACCATCGTTGCTTTAATGAGTGATAAGGAAGTAGTCGTAATAGATGTAACTTTAGATGGTGAAGATGTAGAATTAGGTACACTTGAAGTTACTTCAGAGGCACCAAGTTCTGTTGGTTCAGAGATCTCCATTATTGATGTGACTGATTTAGCTGGTATTGAAAATGAAAATGATAATTTTTCATCGGTGCTAGCAGCAGGAAGAGATCCCTTTACAAATGCGGCTGCTTTTAATTTGGGTACAGGAAGGTTTAGACCACGTGGTTTTCAGAATGAAGATTCAGAAATGATGATGAACGGTATGTTGATGAATGACCAAGACGACGGACGTGTTTTGTGGACTGCATGGAGTGGTCTGAATGATGTACTAAGAAATCAAACCCAAATCATAGGATTATCTGCCAATGATTACACATTTGGTGGTATCGGTGGTGGTACTTTTGTGGACCTTACGGCTTCTAGTCAGCGTGCTGGTACAAAAGCAGTTTATTCATTTTCGAATAGATCATACCAACACAGAGCTATGATAACCCATAGTTCGGGTATGCAAAAAAATGGATGGGCCTATTCTCTATCTGCATCACATCGTTATGGAACCCAAGGTTATATTGAAGGTACTTACTTTCAAGGAACAAGTTATTTTGTTTCTGTAGATAGGAAATTAAATGAAAAACACTTATTAAATGCAGTTTTTTTTGGCACACCACAAGTTAGGGGTAGATCTACAGGAAGTTTTCAGGAAATGTATGATTTAGCAGATAATAATTATTATAATCCTAACTGGGGATATCAAAATGGTGAAGTAAGAAATTCGAGAGAATACCGAATCAACCAGCCTGTGGCTATGTTACGTCACGATTGGAAGATTTCATCAAAAACAAATGTAATTACAACGGCTGGTTTCCAGTTTGGAACTTTTGCTTCTTCTAGACTTGACTGGTATGATGCACCAGACCCAAGACCTGATTATTACAGAAGATTACCAAGTTATGCACCTGACCAGTTTTCAAAAGACTTAATCACAGAATATTTACAGTCAGATATCAATCACAGACAACTAGACTGGCAGAAATTATATGATGCCAACTCGACTAGAAATTACACGATTGAGAACGTCGACGGAATAGCAGGAAATAATGTGACAGGTAAATTAGCGGCATATGTCATTGAGGAAGAGCATTATGATAATAGAAAATTGAGTTTCAATACGATTCTAAATTCTAAATTATCTCAGAATTTTTCTTTGTCAGGTGGTGCTCAGTACTTAAGTGAAAGAGTTCATTATTACAGACAGCTAGATGATTTAATGGGTGCTGATTTTTATATTGACTTCAATAGATTTGCGCTCAGAGATTTCCCTAATAACCCTAATTCGGGACAAAATGATTTGAATAATCCTAATAGATTGGTTTACGAAGGTGATATTTATGGACACAATTATTATGTGCAAACCAATAGAGCAATGGCATGGGGTCAAGGTGTTTATACAACTAGTCGTGTTGACTTTATGGGTGGGCTTTCATTAACCAATCAATCATTTTACCGGGATGGAAATACTAGGGTAGGGCTCTTCCCTGACAATTCCTTTGGAAAGTCTGAAACCCAGAATTTCTTTAATTACGGTGTAAAAGCAGGAGTTACGTATAAACTAGATGGTAGAAATTATTTTGTTGCCAATGGGTCTTACAGAACAAGAGCGCCATACGCCAATGAAAGTTTTGTATCACCAAGAGTAAGAGATCAATTAGTGCAGAACTTAACTAATGAAAAAATCACTTCTGGTGAAATTTCTTATCTTGGTAGATATACAAATCTTAAGGCAAGGGTGACAGCTTTCTACACTAATTTTGAAGATAAAATCACAAACGATGTATTTTATCACGAAGAATTCAGAACTTTTGTAAATTACGTAATGACGGGTATAGATAGACGCCATACAGGATTAGAAATGGGACTTGAATATCAATTGACTAGCAATTTTACATTGGTGGCAGCAGGTTCATTAGGTCAATATATTCATACATCTAGACCATCGGCTACCATTTCGAGAGATAATAGCGCAGAAGATTTTGTCCAAGATAGGACCATTTATATAAATAACTATTACGTAGCTGGAATGCCACAAAATGCAGGAACAGTGGGTGTTCAGTTTAGAAAAAACTTTTGGTTCTTCAATGTGAATGTCAATGGATTTAGCAAAAATTATTTGTCTTTTAATCCAGATAGAAGGACTGCAGAAGCGGTAGAAGGGATAAACTTACCTGAACAAACAGATCTTTTTAACACAATCATTGATCAGGAGAAATTACCTGATGCGGTGACTGTTGATATTTTTTGTGGAAAATCTCATAGATTTAAAAACAGAAGTACACTAAATGTAAATCTGAATGTAGGTAATATTTTGAATAACAAAAACTTCATCACAGGAGGATTTGAGCAGTTTAGATTCGATTTTGAAGGTAAAGATGTTAATAGGTTTGCACCAAGATATTTTTATGCCTTTGGTACAAATTTTTCTTTAAACATCTCTTACGTATTTGCAAGATAAAAATTAAATTAAATAATAAAAGCATTTTAAATGAAGTCGTTAATTTTCAAAAGTTTATTTCTGATTTTAGGAATAGTAGCAGTTTTAAGTATTTCGAGCTGTATCAAAGAAGATTTTGATGCGCCACCTACTACAGGTAGTGACCCCGAAATTTCTGCCGATCAAGTAGTTTCTTTAAATGAAGTTTTTGCAAAATATGTACCTGGTGCATACACGCCTATAGCTCTAGATAAATATTTAAAAGCAGTGGTAGTAGCAGATGACAGATCTGGCAATTTTTACAAAACACTGATTCTTGAAGACGAAAACAGTGATTTTGGTATTGCAGTTTTAATAGATGAAAATGAAATTCACTCTCAATATTCGGTAGGAAGAAGAGTGTATCTTAAACTTAATGATTTGACTATTTCAGATTATAATGGTCTTCCACAGATTGGTATGGGTATAGATAATTCAGGTACTTCACCTAGATTGGGCTATATTCCTTCAGCGCTATTGCCTGATGTAATGATCAAAGGCCAAACGGGTATTCCAGTTGTTCCTAAAGTGAAGACTATTAGTGAGTTAGGTCCAAATGATTTGAATACGCTTATCAAATTAGAAGGTGTTCAGTTCAGAACAGTAGGACCAACAGTTACTTATGCGGATAATAATCCAACTAGTCCAGTGACGATAAATCAAACATTAGTGGACTGCTCAAATAATCAGATCATTGTAAGGAATAGTGGATATGCGGAGTTTGCAGGCGATATCCTTCCAGAAAAAAATGGTAGTTTGACAGCTGTGTATAGTGTTTTCAGACAAGACAAACAGCTTTTCATCCGTGAAACAACAGACATCGTTTTTGATAAAGATAGATGTGGTCAATCAGGTGGTGATAATAGACTAAGTGTGAAAGACGTGAGAGCACTTTTTGCGGCAGGAACGACTGTGGCACCTGCGGGATTTGTACAAGGGGTGGTTATTTCTGACGGCGCTAATGGTAATACTGATACACGTAATATGGTGTTACAAGACGGTGATGCAGGTATAGTTTTAAGATTTACGGCTGCCCACAATGTCTCCCTTGGCAAAGAAGTGAAAGTTAACATCAATGGAATTACCCTTAGTGAATTCAATGGTTTATTACAAATATCAACTGTACCAAATGATAATATTCAAATTGTAGGTGATGGAACAGTAACTCCTAAAGTACTTACCATTTCTCAAATTAACTTGTCTACACATGAATCGACTTTAGTAACTATCAATGATGTAGAATTATCAGGAGGTGCAACATTCGGTAGTAATAGTGGTAATATTACTGCAACTGATGCAACTGGAAATATCACCCTATTTACAAGAGGAGCAGCTTCTTTTAATAGTCAACCTCTTAAAACAGGTAAAGTAAATCTAACTGCTATTGTTTCTGAGTTTAACAATCCTCAGTTGACTATGCGTAAGATAGAAGACGTATCTGGTGGTGGAACAGTAGAGCCGCCTACGGGAATAAATGAAGCATTTACTGGTCAATCTAATAACGTAGATATCACTATCCCAGGTTGGGATAATGTAGCTGTCAAAGGAACTAGAAAATGGCAGGCAAAGTTATTTAGTGGAAATTTATATGCACAATCTACTGCATTTAATGATACTGCCCCTGCAATGGAATCGTGGTTAATAACTCCAGAGGCTGATACTGAAAAAACACCTACGCTTACATTCGAAAGTGCAAAAGCATTTTGGGTGCATGATGGTTTGACAGTGTGGGTTACGACCAACTATACAGGTAATCCTACAACTACTACATGGACAAAAATTGATGCTAAAGTAGCCACAAATGCAGATGCAGATAATACATTTATTCCATCTGGAAATATAAATTTAAAGTCTTTTGGCGCTAAAGTTAAAGTTGGATTTAAGTATGAAGGTGCAGGTGGAACGAATACTTCCACTTTCCGACTTGACAATATTAAAATTCAGTAAGACAAAATCTTTTAGTCAAATAAAAAAGGTGGTACATATCCTAGGATGTGTACCACCTTTTTTTATTCACCTATCACTCGTTTTATAATTCTAAGCTTGTGAGTATACTTGTGAAGTTCAGTATTGTGTATACCGAAGTGGTCTAGCTTGTCTATTCGAACACATCCATTCACGTGAATAATTCGTTTTTCACCTATCACGATTCCGACATGGTTTATCTGGCCCAAATCATCAAAGAAAAACGCAATGTCTCCTTCTCGACTTTGTTCTATAAAATCAATGACTTCACCTTGTGTGTATTGTTCGTTGATATTACCTGGCAGATGAAAACCAAAAAAACGGAATACTTGCTGCACAAATAAACCTGCATCCATACCAAATGGACTTTTGCCACCTTTTAGTTCTGGACTGAATAAATATCTTCTTGCTATTTTAATAAATAATTCACTAGAGAATTCTAGTCCACCAATTGGAGCTGCTTGGCCATTGTACACGTATTTGCCATCAGGAAGCGTACAAGAAATCCCATCATAAAGTGGGAGACCCGAACCCAAAACAACTGATTTTGATACTTCTTCATTAAAAGTGGGATGACATATTTCTAGAGACAAGGCATAATTCTGGCTATACTTGTTGTAAGTTTCTTCAGATATTAAAGTAATCTGAGAAGTTTGCACCCATCCAACGACATTATCCACATATGTTTTTACCTTATACCAATGTTTATTTTTTTTCTCAACAATATGGCAAATCTCACCAAATAGCATCTGTGTAAGTAAGGCTTCAGCAAGGTCAGGCTTAGGTCTTACAGCAATAATATTGAGATGACACACAGCGTGAAATAGGTGTTTGGTATCAATCTTCTTTTTCTTGGCCATTTATTTATCGGATACGAGACTGCGAAAATACTTATTTTATTGGTTTGTGCGTTATAAAGTCTTAGGTTTATTAAGTTCACTGACGTGGTGAAGTTGTTATTTATGATTTTTTTACTTCAATTGAAGGAATATGATTAGTTTTGCATCTCAAAGATTTGAGGTAGATATGAGTAGTAGACAATGTCTTACAAAATTAGAATTATATAATATGAGCAAGAAGTCTTTTTTGTGGATCACCAATTTTTTTATTTTGGTTGGTCTTCTTTTATTTTCAAATAAAACGAATGCACAAGATCCACACTTCTCACAATTTTATGGGTCTCCACTGACACTAAATCCTGCGATAGCAGGTACATATACTGGAACATTTCGTATTTCTACGATATACAGAGATCAATGGAGATCTGCTGTAGATGATCCTTTGAGAACATTTGCAGCAAGTGGTGATGTCAAGTTTAACTTAAATTATGGTGCTATCAAAGGTAATCCTGATATTGTAGCAGTAGGTATTACTTTCTTTTCAGATAGGGTTAATACTTTTGACTTCAATACAAATCAGATTTTGCTCACCGCTGCGTACCATAAATCATTAGACAAAAAGACCAAACAATATATTGGTATCGGTATTCAAGGTGGTATCCTTCAGAAATCACTTAATTATGAAGATCTTACTTTTCAAGATCAATTTAATGCCATCGATGGGTATACACTAGGTACGGGCGAACAATTACCACCCAATAATAGGGCTTATTCAGATGTTAATATTGGGCTTTATTATTCCATTGCACCTAGCAAAACGTTTAATTTCCACATTGGGGCAGGCTATTTTCATTTAAATAAGCCTAATGTCTCTTTTTATAATACCCCTGATATCATTGACCAGAATGTTATTAAGATTGATACCTTGAGTGCTAAATGGAGTATTCATACAGGGGCTTCTATCAAGACGTCCGAAAGAATGGCGATACAACCGAGAGTTAACGCCCTTGTACAGGGACCACATACTGAAGTAAATCTTGGTGCGACATTCAGATATAAAATATCTAAACAATCTGGGCAGTATTTGCTTTTCGGACCATACATTCGTGGTGTCAAAAATTATAATAATTTTGGTCTAGAATCTGTGATAGGAATGGTAGGATTTGAAAGAGATAATTTTATATTTGGGTTTTCTTATGACCAAAGCCTTAGTAGTTTAGTAAATGATCGTAAGTCTTTGTCTTCTTTGGAGTTTTCTATTATATATATAGGTGAGCATCACAATGAAGATAATTTCTGCCCACAGTGGTAATGTAGCCAAAGCTTCCAGCTTTGGTAAAATAATGTTATCAAAGCTTCCAGCTTTGAAGAAACATAGTGAACTTCTAGCTTTGGAATAATTATCAAAGCTTCCACATCTTGACTAGGTTACTAACCTTATACTACCTTTTAGTTAAAAAAATGTAATCAAGGATTACAAAGCCACACGAAAATAAAATTATCAATAATCAATGCTGGAAATTCCTTTTTAGCAAGGAATAAATTACTGTATCGAGATACTGTCCATCCCAAAATACATTTTCTTTGATATGGGCTTCTTTGACAAATCCGTTTTTGATCAATACACGTTCAGATGCAAAATTATCTGGATCTATGATGGCTTCTAAAGAATGAAACCCTATATTCTCAAAAGCATAGGTTAAAACTGTTTTAATCGCTTCTGAAATAATTCCTTGATTATGATGCTCAGGTAGCAGTATGTATCCTAGTTCCCCTCGGTGATCTTCTTTGGATATACGATAGATACCAATGATACCGATAAGTTTGGGAGAACCTTTAAATGTTATAGCCCAATTGATACCATCACTTTTTGCTATGGTTTCTTTGACCATTTTGATATGGTCCAAAGCATCTTGATGATCCTTCGCTAGTGGTCTAGGAATATATTTCATAATTTCCTTATCACTTCTCATCGCAAAGACTTCGTTTACATCATCGTCATGCAAAGATCTAAAAGCAAGCCTTTCAGAATTCATATTTGGGAAAGGACTAAATTCTAAGTTAAGCATCTTTTATTCTATTATTCTTTTTGAAAATAAGATGCAGCTTCATAGGTCGCACCTCCATCGTCACCAAGTGTCACAGAGTAAGTAAAACCTGGAGATATAGCATAGGCACCGTATTCTCCTTGTTTATTGAGAGCAATAAAACCTACTTGAAATCCTTTTGCTTTTTCTGGATTTATTTTTATTAATCGTTCTATAGCTTTTTTGCAAGCTTCCGTTGGGCTATCTCCATTTCTCATAAATTCTACGACTAAGTGTGTGCCACAGATTCGTATGACTTCTTCGCCTTGTCCTGAAGACGTTGCAGCACCGATTTCATTATCTACATACAGTCCAGCACCTATGATAGGCGAATCACCTACACGTCCATGCATCTTGAATCCCATGCCACTTGTGGTACATGAACCTGACAGGTTGTTCTCTATATCCAATGCCAAAATCCCCATGGTATCATGATTGAACGAGCCATCATCTAGCTTGCTAGGGGCAGCTTGGTGATTAGTGTCAATGGTGTTTTGTGTTCTTTCAATATTTATTTGTGGTTTATATTCTGATTTTTCCAACCATGATTTATATGCCTTTTCTGCATTATCCGAAAGTTCATCAGAAGCAGATTCAAATCCATTTTCTAAAGCAAATTTATAGGCGCCGTCACCTACGAGCATGACATGTGGCGTGGTTTCCATTATTTTACGAGCTACACTTATTGGATTTTTTATTTTTTGAAGAAAAGCAACAGAACCACAATTGTATTTATCGTCCATAATACATGCATCAAGTGTTACCTTCCCATCTCTGTCTGGATTTCCGCCAAGGCCGACACAACAGTTTATACTATTTTCAATAATATTGGCGCCTTTTTCTACCGCATCTATAGCTTTACCTTTATTTTTTAGTATTTCCCAAGCTTCTTTGTTTACCGATGTAAGACTATCCCAAGTAGAAATCACTATCGGAGCTAATGTCTTTTTTTGTTTTGTATTTTCAGCACAAGATGACAATAGAGAAACAGCCGGTATCAGTGTTGCACTTTGGATTATGAATTTTCTTCTAGAAGGTAAAGCCATATAGATAAATGATTAATTAAGACCAAAACTAAACTAAATTCTAATTAATATAATTAAAATCATAAATTTATTTTTAAGAATGTAAACAATGGATCAAAATATATCTTTCGCAACATTCAGTGATATCATCCTGTTTTCATATATTTGCACTCTAAATTGAAATTTTTATGTTCGAAAATTTAAGTGAAAAGCTGGATTTTGCCTTTAAAAGTTTAAAAGGTGATGGAAAATTAACGGAACTAAATATAGCTAACTCCATCAAGGAGATTAGGAGAGCATTGGTAGCAGCCGATGTAAACTATAAAATTGCCAAAGAATTTACAGATAAAGTAAAAGATAAAGCGCTCGGAACAGAAAATGTGCTTTCAGCTGTTAAGCCAGGTGAGTTGATGGTCAAAATCGTCATGGACGAAATGACGGAGCTTATGGGTGGTGCTGCTGCAGGTATCAATCTCAAAGGTAATCCAAGTGTTATATTAATATCAGGTCTTCAAGGTTCAGGTAAAACAACTTTTACTGGTAAACTTGCCAAATTTCTAAAAGATAAAA
>DAOLFJ010000157.1:0-10556 GCA_035326365.1 Saprospiraceae bacterium
TACTTCAAGATATCTTCACTAATATCAAAGGAAGAAAACACACCCTACAATTAAGTGTTGATGTTCTTAATGTAGGAAACATGATTAACTCAGATTGGGGTATTATTCAAACAACAAACTATAACAACGGTGCTATTTTAGTTCCAAGTGTTGCGGCAGATGGTACTGCTACTTTCCAAATGGCAAGAGTAAGTAATCAATTGCCTACAACATCATTCAGAAATGTATTAAGTACAGCAACAACTTGGGGTATGCAAGTTGGTCTTAGATATATTTTCTAATACAAATATTTAGATATATACTTAAAAAAGCCCTGCAAACGTCAAAGTTTGCAGGGCTTTTGTTTTAAATAAAACTTAATAATTTCTTGTGTATTGATAGGAATCTGTGAAGACTACTCGCCTATTTCTTGCTCTCTTTCAGGCAAAAATACTTCTGCCATCATACACCGCACGCTACCACCACCAAATTTCTCAATATTATCTATTGGAATTGGTAGGAGATTTGTTTTTTGAGACAATCGATTCTTTTGATCTTCATTTAGCGAATTATAGGCAGTTTGTGACATTGCAAGATATCGCTCGTCTTCATCACTGACGACTTCTAGCATATTACCAGCAAAAGATTCCATTTGATCATAAGTAATTTCTATGACTTCTTTTCCTGTACGCTCAAAAGATTTTAAAAGTTCTTTTCTACTGTCTTCATCAGGGATACTCTCCATACAGATGACGACAAAATCTTCACCAAGTGCCATCATCACATTGGTATGGTAAATCTCCATTCCATGACGATCTACAGATTTGAACACAATACTTCGTGTGCCCATGAGTACATTAAACTTATCTATAAGGGTCGCATCTGTACGCTGACTCAGACAGGCATATACAATTTCATTTGGCCTATCAAAAATCATGCTTCCTGTACCTTCTAGAAACAATTCGTCTTCATCTTCGTAAAACTCAAATGAATATCTATTTTTTACCTTAAAAGAAGCCTCTATCTGTTCGATGATATCTTCTCTTCTTTCTATACGACGATTTGGCGCGTACATGGGATAGGTGATGAGCGTACCATTTTCATGCAAGCTTATCCAGTTATTGGGAAATACGGCATCAGGTTTTATGGGTGACGTTGTATCATCTACGACCATTACATTTACACCTTTTGATCGCAAGATGGCCACCATATTGTCAAACTCTTTTTTAGCTACTTCTTTGAGTGAGGCAGCATCCGCTATTTCATCTTTGGATTGAAAAGCATTGTTGGCTGCGGTTTGTTCGTTAAAGCCAAAATTGGCAGGACGAATCATCATGATATTATTAGTAAGTTGCTTCATTTGGATTTGATTTGTTATGATTTTGAACGATTACGTAAGAGCGTTTTGTAACAAACTACACTTGCATATTCAGAAACGATAATCTTTTGAGTTTATTTTTTAAAAACAATATAATGCGCCGTTGTGATAAAATTTCTGAGTAAAGGAATTCTCGCTAAAAACGGCAAAAGCTTTTTTTGGTTCCAACCAAACTTATGTTTATAAATCGGATTGATAAACCAATGTACTTCATCTAAGATTTTAAATTGATTAGCTTCTAGAATTCTATACATTCTGCCGATATTGATTCCTGTGTCTTTGATTTCTAAAAGTTCTTTGATGGTACCCTTATTTTCTCTAAAGGATTTTAAAATCCAAGTATAAACAGATATAGGCAAAAGATGAAACCAAGGTAATGTCCTAAGTAATTTATGATCGCATATCTGCTGATGACCACCAAAAGGCATCCACCATGGCGGATATGCAAAAAATATAATCCCATCATCTGTCAAAAACTCTTTTAGCTTTGGGATAAAACGTTCTTGATCAGGTATATGTTCGATCACATCTTTTAGGACTATTACATCAAATAATTGCGGAAATGCTTCTTTGGGATCTATATCGTAGATATTTTGATTGATGACTGCTGCCCTACCTTGTTGGATGTCTTCTGCAAGAAATTTCTTTGCATTTTCATACCTAGCAGTGGACAATTCTACACCTGTGACATTATATCCATAATTGAGAAATGCTTTTAAAACGCCTGCCTCTGCACATCCTACTTCAAGTATTCGATTGTGTGTAGATTTGTGTAAAAAAGGTGTGATAAAAGGAATGATACTCTCTTCTGTGACGACTCGTTGAATCTCAAAATATCGTGGTTTATCCGTATGAAAATCAAACATTTATGTCTATTTAGCTTTGAATTCTGCTTTACGCTTCTCCACAAAAGCAAGTGCGCCTTCTTTAGAATCTTCACTGCCTATGGTATGACCGAAGTCTTCATATTCTTTTTTAAAGCCATCGATTTGTTTGTCGAAATATGCATTGACAAGCGAGATACTTTGTGCTACAGCTAGTGGTCCTTTGGTAGCAATTTTATTTAAAATTTCCATGGCTTTTGTGACTTCTTGACCTGATTCGACTACATGTGTCACTAGTCCAAGCCTTAATGCTTCTTCTGCATTGATCATATCAGCTGTGAGCAACATTTCAGTAGCTTTGCCTTTGCCTATTAACTGAATCAGTCGTTGAGATCCACCATAACCAGGTACAAGTCCAAGATTTACTTCTGGTTGTCCAAACTTAGCGTTTGCACCTGCTACTCTAATGTGGCACGACATTGCCAATTCACATCCACCGCCAAGTGCAAATCCATTGACCGCAGCGATGACAGGCGCATGAAATCTTTCTATTTTGAAGAATATATCTTGACCACGTTTAGAAAGTGCAGAGCCACCTACAGCATCCAAGGCACTAAATTCCTTAATATCAGCTCCTGCTACAAATGCTTTTTGTCCTTCGCCTGTGATGATGACACCCTTAATGGAATAGTCACCATAATGTTTGGTAAAAAACTGATCCAACTCATCAAAAACTTGTCTATTTAGTGCATTGAGCGCAGTGGGTCTATTGATGGTAAGGATATAAAACGGTCCTTCTTGGGTTACATTTATTAACTGATCTGACATATCTATTGACATTTTTTGCGTCGGCAAAGATAGTACTTTTTTGGATGATGATCCGTTTTTCAGTCTTGTAAAATATTAGCTATCTAGGGAAAACTATATGGTATCGTGGAGATGCCAAGCGTCTTTGTTGAATTGTTTCTGAACACTAGTCTTAAAGAGATCAGGATTTTTTGCGATACAGTCATAGGAAATCCCTACCCTTTTAAGACCATTATGCATTTGAGAATATGTTTTGAGTCCTTTGGCACGGATACGTTTGATAAGTTTATCAGCATTATTAGTATTTTTGAATGCGCCTACGATGACAATGCATGATTTCATGTTACCAATAGCCTGAGTACTTTTTGTTTCAGCTTCCTTTATTTCTGGTACAACAGGTTTCGTTAAGTATTGATTAACAGAATCTTTGATAACTTTTGGTGCTTCTTTTGATTCCAAAATTGAGTCTATCTCTGTCAAAAGACTATCGTCATTTAAGGCAGATGTATGAGCGATTTCACTTTCAACTTCTTCTTGCACGATGGTTTCTGCTATTTCACTAGTATCGCTAGATAAAAACCGAGCCAAGATCACTGCTAATGTCACCAATGCTAATAAAATAGGCCACAAATAATTATTTGTCGACGTCGAAGTTTGTGAAGATAAAATAATAGGCGCATCCGTTACTTTAGTAAAATCACCATTTCGTTTTAAATATGTAGGTAAAGCTGTTACCGAAATTGGCTCGAGTCCATGGTAACGATTGAAAGTACCCACAGATTTTTCTATAAAACCTTCGGGTGCTAAAGTTCCGAATGATCCCAATTCAAATCGCTGATTTTGACGCCAAGCTGTATCAAAGTCGTTTACCAATGAAGCTTGCATTTGTTTGGCATCAACGGCGCTCATTCCTGCATCTATTAGTTGACGTTCAAATAGGACATCTTCTACAACTAGATTATTAAAAGAAATTTGGGAAGCAGGTGGAGATAGTTTTGAACGATCATTATTAAAAGTAGCAGTCAAAGGATGCAATATAAATGTACCTACACACGGTATAGCAACGCGGCCATACGACATCAGCATTTGGTAAACATATCTAGAATAAACCTGATTTTGCATCAAAACAATCATATTTCACATAAAGATATAGAAATAATTGTGCCAATTTGGAACATGATTAAATTTTTATTGCTTTAAAATCGATATCTTAAGAACCTGACTTCAAATTAATCTCATCGCTTATTTCACTAAACTCTTTAATTCTATTATTGTCAGAACCATAAATGATCGATTACCAACTAGGAAAGTTTTTGAACAAATTCTGATGAATTTACTATTTTTTGACATAGTACGAAATTTGAAAGCGTAATTTTGTCTCAAATATTAATTCTTTTAGTTAAGGTATTTTAAATTAAAATCTAAAAAGTATATCGTAAACGTACTTAGATATAAATCTTTGTTGCGAAATGTATGTTATTCATAGATTAATGTAAATAATGTGAAATTATGAGGTTTCTCTCTTATGGTGTAATGGTCTATATGCTGATGGCTTTGATTTGGTGGACCGTATTATTGCTTAAAAATAATGCTAGTTTATATCAAACGAAGATAGAACTGCTGCAAGAAAGTCAAAACAGAATTTTCGAAGTTAAAGATTTTGACATAAAAACGACACCTGAATACGAAACGATCACATCCGCTTTTGAAAGGAATAAAAAAATGATTCTTGGGGAAGGAATGGTATTCGGTATATCGTTGATTTTAGGGCTTTGGTTTATTCAAAATGCCTACATCAAAGAAGTGGAAAACACAGGAAAACAAAAGAATTTCCTACTCTCCGTTACCCATGAACTCAGGTCGCCAATAGCATCCATAAATCTCATCACGCAGACGCTATTAAAAAGAAAACTCCCGCAGGAAAAGGCCGTGGACCTTCACGAAAGCATTTTGTCTGAAAGTACACGATTAGAAAAACTCATCAATAATTTGCTCCTTACCACAAGGATAAATAATTCATATACCTACAATTTTGAATCTATCAACGTCCAAGATGCTATCCACGAGGTAGTTAAAAATACGCATTTTCAGAGTCCTGAAGTAAATATTCGTACGCATTTCCCTGACACAGCCTTAAATATCATGGCTGACAAAGAAGCTTTTATTTCCATCATTAATAATATGGTAGAGAATGGAATAAAATACTCTCCAAAACCTGCAAAAATTGATATAATCGTAAAAGAAAATCCTAAACACATCATTATCGAAGTTACGGATGAAGGTATAGGAATACCCGAAAAAGAAAAATCAAAAGTTACCGGACAGTTCTATCGTGTAGGAAGTGAAGAAACTAGAGAAACAAAAGGAACTGGTCTAGGGTTATATATCGTGGACAAAATCACCAAAGCCCACAATGGCTTCATGGACATACAAAATAACACACCAAAAGGAAGTAAATTTATCATAACATTACCCAAAAAACAATCATAAAAATGCGCATATTATTAGTAGAAGATGAAGAACAACTACGCAAAATCATCAAAATGAATCTTGAGATAGATGGATATGAAGTGATCGCCACGGACAATGGTAGAAAAGCACTCGAACTAGCTGAAGGACAACACTTTGACCTCATGGTACTAGATGTGATGTTGCCCGAAGTAAATGGCTTTCAGATATGTGAACAAGTCAGACTACGTAATAGTAAAGTGGGTATCATCATCATCTCTGCCAAAGATACATCTAATGACAGAATCACAGGTCTGAAACTCGGAGCTGACGATTATCTCACCAAACCATTCAACCTAGAAGAGTTATTATTAAGGGTACAAAATCTTCTCAAAAGGAGTTCGGAAGAAAATGCCAAAGACCTAGAAAAATATAGTTTCAGCGGCAATGATATCAACTTTGTAACCTATGATGCAAATGGTATTAATGGCGAATTCCGTCTAACCAAAAAAGAAGTGTTACTCCTTAAATTATTGATAGAAAGGCAAGGAGAAGTGGTCTCGCGTCAGCAAATACTACAGACAGTGTGGGGATATGACATCTACCCTTCTACTCGTACTATAGACAATTTTATTCTTTCATTCAGGAAATATTTTGAAAAAGATCAACGTGATCCACAACATTTTCACTCTATTCGTGGTGTAGGTTATAAGTTTACGCCCTGAATTGGAGTTTTTGATTCTGTTTTCTCTATAAAATACCTTGTGCCTGCCACTGTAGTGAAGTATGGGGCTAGCACGATACCTAAAATGGGTATGGCAAACATAACTAAAAATATACTTCCTAGCGCAATCGCGGCCCACTTGTGTTGATATACTTTGGTCACAGATTCTTTGAAGGTAAAATGTCTTTCAAGATAAAAATCCATAATGCCAAAACCTGTAAAGTAAGCTTGTACAAGAAACATGACAGGCACGACAAAGGCTGTCAAAAGGGGGAAAAAGCCCAAAATTAATAGAATAACTGTAAGAGAAAGCTCTTTGAGCATATTTCTCATATTAATTCTTACGCTTCTTACAGTTGATTTTGCAAATGAAAATCCTGCACCTTTATTACTCCCCTGAAGTACCAATTCAGTTCTCTCTGAAATATAACTCAACATTGGCGATAATGCGATCAACAATATATACTTGATCAACATAAAAAACAACAGAAACACTGCTATTCCTATTATAATCGAAAATACAATTGACTCATGCGCCCATTCCCAAGGTACAAGCGAACCAAGATACTCGCCCGTAACGGAAGCAAATTTAAATCCTAAATAAATTAAACCAGCACAAATAAGTAAAGCTGCAAGTCCAGAGTAAAAAATATACTTTAGAGCATCTGATTTTTTGCCTGTGATTGTGCCAAAAAACAAAGCAATAATATTCGAAATCTGTCTGAACATACGTAAATCTTAGATGTTTTGCAACGTTAAAAACCACTACAAAAGTAAATTATAATGCGAATCTAAAAAAGAAATATCGAAATATCTACTGAATTGCTCGATGAAGCATAAAACCTAACCAAAAATTTATTAATTTTGACCTATGATAACATTACGACATCTTTTAATATTTATGTGGCTAATATTGACTAACATTTTCAATATCCACCATCTGAAAGCTCAGTTGACGCATGTCATTACTTACAACATCAAGTATGATGACAAAAATGACAACGTCAATAATTGGAACGATCGCAAAGCATATATGGTCAAGCAATTACGACATTATGATGTCTCTATTTTTGGCCTGCAAGAAGCTTTATTTCATCAATGCGCCTATTTAGATTCTAGTTTGACAAATTTTACTTTTGTTGGTGCAGGAAGAGATGATGGAAAACAAAAAGGCGAATTTAGTCCAATATTTTACGATAGCACCCAATATGAAGCACTTCAGTCAGGTACTTTTTGGCTATCAGAAACTCCAGAAAAACCAGGTAAAAGTTGGGATGCGGCATTTCCTAGAGTTTGTACCTATGTCCTTCTCAAAGATAAAAACCTTCAAACACGCTTCTGGGTATTTAATACACATTTTGATCACATCGGCGTACAAGCAAGGATAAACTCTGCAAAACTAATTACTGACCAATTAAAAATATTCAATCGTGAGAATCTACCTGTAATACTTATGGGAGACTTTAATATAGAACCACAAGATGCTCCTATTCAGACGATTACCGAATATTTGACCGACGGTTTGACTATTTCAAAGAAACCGTTATTTGGACCTTTTGGAACTTTCAACGGCTTTAACCAAGATATTGTGGACAAAAGAATAGATTACTTTTTTACTCATAAAATCAAAGTGTTTAGTTACACACACTTAGATGATAAATTACCAAATGGAAAACACATCTCGGATCATTATCCTGTTTTTATGAGTTTTGAAATTCAATATTAAACTTTCAAAATGTCTTGAAGATTTACTTTATTTAAAATAAATGTAACATTAGTAGGGCTATCCAAAAAATACTATTTACATTTGGATCTAATTCATAAAAACAGACAATATTAAAATTATATTATATGCGCCTTACCTACACAATCATTTTTTTTCTTCTTGTTTCATCTATTAACTTATTTAGTCAATCGGGTATCTCAATATTTGATAATGCTTATCTACATGAAATTAAACTTAACTTTGTAGAACAAAACTATTGGGAGATTTTAAATGATAACTTTGGAGATCCCTTTAGTGGACAAGATTTGGACGACAAACCATATTTGTCAGGAAAAATAGAAATTGATGGTCAGATTTATGACAAAGTAGGCATAAGATTTAAGGGTTATTCTTCATTTTTTTTTGTAGATGGTAATAAAAAATCATTTAAACTTGACTTTAATGAATTTGTAGAAGATCGAAAAATAGATGGTCTAAGAAAACTGAATCTCAATAATGGTGTAGGAGATCCAGCATTTCAGAGGGAATTTGTTTGTTACAATTTACTTCGCCAGATGGGCATTCCCGCACCAAGAGTTGCATTTGCAAAAGTCTACATCAATGATGAATATTGGGGACTATACAGTTTGGTCGAACAAATAGACAAATCCTTCTTAAAAGATAATTATGTCGACAATAATGGAGCACTATACAAAAACATAGATTGGTCTACCATGACTTACATTGATGAAAATGAATCTAGTTATCCCGAATTTGAAAAAAAGACATTAGAGTCAGAACCTTTTACCGACCTTATTGAATTAATCAAAAGAATGAATAGTGATAAGAATTCATTTGCCGAAGATTTGGAAGAAGTTTTTTATGTGGATGATTATTTAAAAATACTTGCTGTGGATATCATTACTTCAAACTGGGATTCATATCATTATCATGGTCGAAATTGGTATTTATACAAAGATAGTACAACACAGAAATTTCATTGGCAGCCGTGGGATTATAATTTAGCATTGGGTGGTACATTTGACGGAGGTGATCCATTAGTGCCATCTGACACAATATGTACATTCAGATCCAAAATTGATTTCGTATTAAATGGAGGAAATGCAACATTGACGATATGCGATGCTGAACTTTTAAATAATGCATCCGTAAAATGGTTTGTGGATGATATATTTAAAACAGCCGGAATTACATCTATCTTAAATATGCCTAATTGGATCAATAATATAAAAGCTGAATTGACATATGAAGAAAATGGAGCAGTCTGTTATTACGATTTATCTACAGATATTATCACGCTAGATGATTGGGTTGGATGTCCATCTACTTCACTTAGTTCTTTCCCTCATGATGTCAACGATTCGAGAGTTCAGGAAATTTTATTTACAACAGATTGCTGTGAAATATGGGATGAAGAGTGTGACGACTTATTAAATAATCTAACTTGTTTTCCTGTTTTTCAAACGATAAATCTAAACATATATCAGGATGAATCTGAAAAAATATTAAATAAAAATATAATGCAAATCCCTGATTATCAAAGTAAATATAAAGAGTACATTTGTAAAGCCTTCAAACTTCTTACCGTAGAAGAAATAATGCCAGCTGTAAATCAAAATTTAGCATTGATTAAAGACGCCATAGAGACAGATCCTAATTACGTGTATTCGTACAACAATTTCAGATATGACATTTCTGAAGGTAATAGTACTTCTCCTATACCTTCCATTCTAGAATTTATAAATAAAAGGAGAACAGATGTAAAAGAGCAAATGGTAGCTTTGGATATAAATTGTGAATCTGAGTCAATTGATGTGATAGCATGGAATGAAGTAGTCATTAATGAACTTGTCTCATCAAATACAGAAGAATCAGGAATCGTAGATGAAAAAGGAGAAAGTGAAGACTGGATCGAACTATATAACAATACAAACAAAGATTTAAATTTGGATGGATACTTTATTACAGATAAAAAATCTGACTTAACTAAATGGGCTTTCCCGTCCAGTACTATAATAAAAGCAAATGATTATCTTATTGTATGGGCTGACGAAAACAAGAATGATGGTCCTTTACACGCTAACTTCAAACTTTCGAAAACAGGAGAACAGTTGTACATTTCGAATGGTGTGATGTATGTCGATAGCTTAACTTTCTCGTCTTTGGATGACAACGAGTCATACAGTAGGATTCCAAACGGAACTGGTGGATTTGTCAAAAAGAACACAACGTTTGGTTTTGATAATACTAAAACTTCTTCTGTTACGGCCTATAATTTTGATGAATTCCAGTTGTTTCCAAATCCCGCATCGGAAGTATTAATGATTAAACATCAAAATATCATAGCTGAAATAAGAGTTTATGATATTGTGGGTAAAATTCTAAATACATCTTCATTTATAAATAATAATGAAGCAAAAGTAAATATCTCCAATTTAAATCCTGGGATATTTTTTGTAGAGGTCAGCACAAACGACTATAAAACAATTAAAAAATTCATTAAAAACTAAAGGGAGATGTTTGATCATCAATGAAATAGAGTAAAGGTGTTTTATTTTATTTGAACTATTGACTTTTCGGAATGTACTCAAAGTTAGATTTAAAGATTAGAGTTAAGTTGGTCAATTGATAAATAAGGAGAGTTATTTCTTTTTATTTTAATCCCTTAAA
>DAOLFJ010000528.1:0-2125 GCA_035326365.1 Saprospiraceae bacterium
AAATATAATATGGTATAAATCAAAGGCCTCAAGAGATGATAATATTCAGTATCAAAAGGACAGTTAATGAATATGTTTTTTTCAAAATCCAAACACATAATTTTTTTTCTTAATTAAACTTTCAATTTACAGCTAAACTTTCATGATTAATGAATGATTTTTTGCTTTGTATAGTACCGTTTTTTGTATGTGTGTACAATTCAGTTTTTTCTTCTTTACTTAATTTGATACCATAAAGAACTGCGTCCGACTTTTCAGTAAAAATTTTACTAGCTCTAGATGCCCCTGATTTCTTTACAACCCAACCCTTCGCTGTTGGGATTATGTGGTTCGATTTTTTCGCTATCATATTATATGGTATTTGAACAAAGAAAACATTGCAATTAAAACTTTAAATATTATCAACATATTCATAAAGAAAAACAATTTTAATTAAAAATTAGTTCAACATAGATGATCTTAATTCAATAAATGTATAATTGTCCAACTAAATATCACACATGAGAAATTCATATTATCTTTATTATATTGTATTTTTGTCATTTTCAATAACCAGTTGTAAAACCTACAAGCCAAACTATAGCTATCAAGACCAAAAAACAAATCCAATAAATTATGCCGAAGTATCTAACTGGGCTGCTCATCCAGATATACTAGATGAATCAGATCGAACACCTGAAGGAGACACCGTTTCTTATGATGGTTTAATTGCGGATGTGTTTTTTCTTCATCCCACGACATACACAGGAGATAAAAATCAAGACAAGTGGAATGCGACCATTGATGATCAAACATTAAACAAAAAGACAGATGAAAGTACTATTAGATTTCAGGCGAGTGCTTTTAATCATGCGGGACGAGTTTTTGCACCTCGATATCGACAAGCACATCTTCATGCATACTTTACAGACGATAAATTATCTGCAAAAAAAGCTTTTGAAATCGCATATAAAGATGTTAAGAATGCCTTTGAATACTATATGAAAAACCTGAATGATGGTCGGCCGATCATTATTGCTAGCCACAGTCAAGGCACTAATCATGCGGAGAGATTAATTACCGAATATTTTGACAATAAACCTTTACAAAAAAAATTAATTACCGCTTATCTGATAGGAATGCCTGTAAAAACCAATAGGTTTCAAAGTATAAAACCATGCGAAAATGAAGACGAAATAGGATGTTTTGTCTCTTGGAGAACCTTTAAAAAAGGTCATGAACTTCCAAAAGAATACACCCTAGATAGCATTTGTGTTACTAATCCTTTGTCTTGGAAATGCAACGACAGTTATGTGGATAAAACTCAAAACAAAGGAACTCTATTATTCGACTTTGACAAAGTGTACGAAAACCATGTAGATGCGCAAGTTTACAAGGACATTTTGTGGGCCAACAAACCAAAATTCCGTGGTAGTATTTTTTTACGAACAAAAAATTACCACCCAGCTGATATCAACTTTTATTATATTAGTATTCGTAAAAATGCGTTAAATAGAGTTAAAAATTTTATTAGTAATGTAAAAGAAAAATAGGTGTTTAAAATAACATTATTTGAAGATTAAAAATCATCTCTTTATTCTTCTACAAAACCTTTCCACCTCTTCATATAGTCAATAAATTTTGCACTTAATCCTGCATTATGCAAATGTGAAATACTGTATGGTGGTTTGATCGGTAGAAAATCTAGATCATTTATTAGTTTCGGCCATTCAGGCATTCCTATAGCACTTTTGCCCAAAGCAACAATATCTGCACCAAGTGATATTGCTTTTTCACCATCTTCTCTAGACCAAATTTCACCAGCAACAATCACAGCAGTTTTCGCAGGAATTATATCCCTGAAATAGGTAATAAGTGCCTTATCACCATCAAGGTATTTTTCTGGCTTCTTCAGCGCATCCCATGGTGAAACATGAATATAATCGGCTCCATCATCTGCCAAAAGTGAGGCTAAAGTTAGACATTCATCAAAATCTATGCCTTGAAAAGTATATTTATCTTCAGGAGAAAGTCTAACTCCTACTATAAAATCTGAAGGTAAGGAAGTCTTGATTTTCTGAAGAATGGTTCGGATTAATCTTGAGTGATTATCAAAACTGCCGCCCCATTTGTCTGAACGCGTATT
>DAOLFJ010000529.1:0-2123 GCA_035326365.1 Saprospiraceae bacterium
GGTGCTAATGTACCACTTGATAATATGTCGCCTTATTTAGGTATAAATTATATCATTGCAACAGAAGGAATTTACCCTTCTAGACCTTAAGATAAAACACTTTGAATTTGCAAATATCAAACGTCAGTGATGTCTGATATTTTGGATTATGTTTTTTCTAATTGAAGTCTTGTTTAAAACCCATTTTGTATTATTAAAATACATAATGGTTCTTTTTAATCTTTTTAACAGTTTACTTTTTTGTTTTTAATATATTTCTTTTAACCTTAAATTTAATTAAAAATGGATCCTATATTAGGTACAATCATTATTTTCGCTGGTAATTTCGCACCCAAAGGGTGGGCTCTATGTGACGGAAGCATATTAGCTATATCTTCTAATAGTGCATTATTTTCACTTTTAGGCACAACTTATGGTGGCAATGGTACTACTACATTTGCCCTACCAGATCTTAGAGGACGTGCGCCAATTAGTGCTGGGACAGGACCAGGATTAAGAACAATAGCTTTAGGTGAAATGGCGGGCTCTCCTACCACTGTCATCACTCCAGCTAACTTGCCACCTGCACCTGTTACCATAAAGGCATCAATCGGAGAAGGTACTAGTCCTGAGCCTGCTAATAATGTTATGGCTGTTTCTTCTGCTGAAGATAATATTTATGCAGCAGCTAATACAGCTAATAGTGCTATGGCAGTCGGTATGATAGCTGGATCAAGTGTTCCAGTTAACAATATGTCACCATATTTAGGTATAAATTATATCATAGCAACAAGTGGCATTTACCCTTCCAGACCTTAAAATACATAATCGTGTATTTTAATCGTCTTTTTAGTTCTCTATCAAGATATTGTGTATTCAGTCAATGATTTAATACAAAAATAACTTGATAGAGAATTTGTTCTTTTACAATCTAAATTAAACAATCATGAGAAATTTTTTTCCTATTAATCCTGCCATTTTATTCTTTATATTAATACCTTATCTAGCATGTTGTCAATATTCAGAAACATTTAGTTCTGCTAACAAAGGTATTTTAAGCCCTGGGTGCACGGGTCCTGGAATAGGTACATGTTCAAATGTAGATTTTACAGGGGTAAACTGGACCATAACTGGAAATTTTGCTGGTATAGATACAGAAGGTTTTTTAACTGTAGGTGGGGTAATGTCAGGTACTGATGTTGATGAAGAAGTATGTTGGGTGTCACCTGTCCTTAATCTAACAGGACCCGCAAATATTTCTGTTGACCTTACTTGGGTAAATTATGATTTCGATGATAAAATAGATTTGGAATGGGAAATAAATGGAAGTGGCAATTGGATACAATTACCAAACCAAACTGGACAGCCGCCCATACCACCTGTACCACAATATAATACCAGTTTAAATACAATCGGATATACTGTAGATAATGGAGTTAATGTAAATGGCTCTTTAACTGTAATGGCGACATCGATTGGAGCATCCGGAAATACATTAAAAGTAAGAGTATGTGGCGATAATACTGGAGGTAATGAAACATTTACATTGGATAATGTTTCTGTGACTAATGGAGCATTACCAGTCAAATGGGGAGACGTAGTAGCCAAAAAAACAAATGAAGGAAACCAAGTTTCATGGGCTACATATAAAGAAGTAAATAATGATTATTTCGAAATTGAACGAAGTGTGAATGGTGGTACCAACTTTGAAATCATAGGCACAGTCAAAGGAGCAGGCAATACCAATGAAACAAATGAGTACACATTTATAGATCAAAAAAATACCGATCAATCATCCGTTACATATTACAGAATAAAACAGACAGACTTTGATGGTCGTTTTGAATATTCATCCATCGTAGCTGTCAAAAACGAAAAAGACATTTCATATAATGTCTCACCAAACCCATTTACGGACAAATTGACTTTCTCCATGAATGAATCACTAAATGCTTCAGAAAAAATCATCATTACTGATATGCATGGCAAGACCGTTAAGGAGATAACTTCTTACAATGGTCCACTAGATACAACAGATTTTGCATCAGGTATTTACTTCGTAAGATTCCCATCAGGTGAAGTATCAAAAATAATAAAACCCTAGCATCAAACCCCATATTTAGACCAATAAGACTTTGTCGAAT
>DAOLFJ010000158.1:0-10504 GCA_035326365.1 Saprospiraceae bacterium
GTCAGAACCATAATCTATTGATTAGCAACTAAGAAAATTTTTAAACATACTCTAATAATATTTTGTTAAACAAAGATGCAGGCCTAACTTTCGAAATAATAATTCGGTTTTATAATCATTAACTTTGTTGATGTTTCATAACATTGACCAATTTAATATAAACCAACTTAATATATTCAATATGCGATTTCAATTAATATTTATAGCTTTAACTCTGACATTATTTGCTTGCTCTTCCAAAAAAAAATATGAACAAACACCCTCCCATAGGTGATAATAGTCAGACATCTTTGGACTGGATAGGTGTATATCATGGTTCTTTGCCTTGTGCCGATTGCGAGGCTATCAAAACAAAAATCAAGTTAAACAACGATCTAACCTACGTGATGGAAACAAAATATGTAGGAAAAAGTGACAAAACATTCACATTAGCAGGTAAATTTACTTGGGACAAATCTGGTAGCAATATTACCTTGCAAGTTGCTGGTGAAGATAATGCTAACCACCAATATAAAGTAGGTGAAAATATCTTATTCAAACTCGATAATCAAGGAAATAGAATAACAAGTGCATCAGAGAATAATTATATTTTGACAAAAGTGGATTTTGATACTGATATCAGAGAAAAATATTGGAAGCTGACAGAGTTGAATGGTAAACAAATAAAATGGGTTGATGGTCAATCCAAAGAAGCACATTTCATTCTGAAAGCAGATGATAATAGAGTACAAGGAAATGGTGGATGCAATGGTTTTTTCGGATCATATGAAATAAATGAAGGAAATCGCATCAAGTTTGCCCAATTAGCTTCTACCATGATGGCTTGTGAAAATCTAGAAACTGAAAATGCATTGATGAAAGTGCTAGAAATAGCTGACAATTATAGTTTAAATGGTGACTATCTCTATCTCAACAAAGCTAGTATGTCACCTTTGGCGAAGTTTGAAGTGGTGTATTTTAAATAATTATTGGAGTAAATATTTGATTTGCAATTATTTATTAAAAATTAAATCCACTTTCTACAAAAAAGCCCTTTTCCCCAAATTGGGTTATACCTATCTCACAAGCAAGGGTGAAGTTATTATAAATAATCAAATCCAAGGCAGGTCCATATCCCAACTGTCCTGTATTGGTAAGCGCATTGCCAAGTCCATAAAAAGGATCTCGAGTATAACCATAATCTAAATTGAAGCGGAAAAACAGCTTCACATTCATGACTTTAAATTGATTGGGTAGTTTAGCGTAAGGTCTAAAATCTTTATCCAGTATTCTTAATTTTACTGCATTTTTTGACAAAATATAGTCTCTGCCATCCAAGACATATAGTTGATAACCCGATATATTATCGTTAGAATAACCAAGACCTGAATTAAGCACATAGGGTGGTCGGTTATTTTGAAGGTTGACTTTAAACTTTAACCTGTTACTCACTATAAGCCACTTTTTAATAGTCGTATGTCTTTCGCCTCCGATAGAAAACCAAAAATTATTTACATCTTTAAATATACCCAAACCTTCTTTGCGAACATTTATATCAAACCTATATCCACCTATGGGATATAAAGGATATAAAGTATTGTCAAATTTAAAAAGATAGTCTAGAAAAAAATATCTCATTCTAGATTTACCATCCAAGAAATAATTACTATTTAAGTCTTGTGGAATTAATGAGTCTACCCTAGCAGATATAAACTCTAACCTAATATTTTGGAAAGTAAAAGCATTACGTCTATTGACTAATCCAATGCTCGCTCTATACTGATTAAAAATCTTTCTTTCATCAGGATTTTTGTAAAAAAGAAGTTTATTGTCTTCAGTGCGATAGGCTATTTCTCTATTTTCTGTATAATTAAAATTTGTAGAAAATCCCCACCCTTTTTTCAAGTAGGGATATTCATACGATACCTCATATTTCCTAGTAAAACCTCTCTGAAATTTAAGTTTTAATTTATCTTTATTACCAGTAAAATTAATATGTGTTAATGCAAGTCCATAATTAACTCTTTCTAGGGAGTAATTTTGCTCCTTGCGCCATACGTTAAAATTCCTATCTGCTAATTCAAAAATAATATATGGATAAATGTACCAATTTTCTTGTAAGACAATTTCAATATTTGCTATAAAGAGATCTGTATTCCAATTTTTCAAGTTGATCTTAGCATTTGTAAATAAGCCAATGCTTTGGAGTCTTTTCTCATTTGATGATAATCTTTTTGCCAATTGATCTAGTGATATGGTGTCGCCTGAATGAATATCCATTTCATTCATAATGACTTGTCTAGTCGTCTTTTTATTGCCAAAAATATGAATACTATCTATTTTAACATAGTCACTCTGCGCTTGAATATTGATAGAAAAACAAAAAATGCAAAAAAATACCTGACTAAATCGGGATAAAATGAAAATGGTGTAATTTATGTTTTTCTCAATTTTATACACAAGCATTAAACATTTAGGTAAGACATCAGCAAGTCATAACGCTCTTTGAGTCCATCATGATATTCTATTTCTGAAAAAGAAGCTGAAATCTGATAACCAAACCGTTCGAAAGTGCTTTTTAGTGCATTGATATCTTGTCTATTTAACTTTAGCGTCACAAACATGAGACTTGTATCAGGTATATTATTGACAAAAGAACTCAAGATTGTAATATCTTCAGATTCAGTGATTCTAGCTATTTCTGCTAATGAGTAATTTGCCCTAGATATCTCCAAAACCAAAATACTTCCCGGATCAGAAAACGAAAAATGCGTAGCAAAATATTGAAGAAGATGTTCCATAGTAATAACGCCAAGATAGTTTTCTTCTCTATCAATGACGGGAATGATGGTAAGCTGCAATCTACCCATCTTAGTCATCACTTCAAATAAATGTTCATTTTCAAAACAATAGGGTCTCAAAAACGAAAGTCTGTAAGTTCCAATAGCCTCTTTAGTATCATGTATCAAAATATCTTCCTCAGAAATTACCCCTAGTAACTTTTCAAAATTAACGATTGGGAGATGTCTGACATGATATACTTGCATCATGTTGAGCGCTTCATCGCCTGTATCAGATGTCTGAATAGGTAATAATGTCTGTGAAATCAATTCTTTTGCTACCAATACTTATCTTGTTTGTTTGCTAATGTAAATTAACTAATTAACTGTTTATATTATTGTCTCAACAACCTTTTTCGCTCAAAGTTGAACTCATCATCAGACAAAATGCCTTTTTTCCTTAATTCGGACAATTTATTGAGTTGAGCAAGTAAGGTATCGTCTAACATTTCCTGTGCCATTTCTACAGAGGCGGCACTCGGCATTGAAGGCTGTGATTGTGTTGGCTCAGTCTTACTTTCAAAAGGATTGATCCTAAATCCTGCACTCCTAAACCCATCAAATTCTGGCTGTATACGCACGAAGGCTAGATCATCGTGTGACAATATCCTTTCTACATCCTGAAGACCTAAGGACACTGCCCTACTCAAGTGATGATAAGCTTTAGATTTATTTTCTGTAAGAGAATAAGCACAAGCGATGTTAAAATGCAATGCAATATCATTGGGTGAGATTTCTAGCCCTTTATTAAAATCAATAATGGCATCAGCAAGGTCAAAATCTTTATATTTTTTAATACCACTATTTTTAAACGGATTTGCTTTGGCAGAAGCTGTTGGTGTCGGTTTGCGGAAAGATGGTTGACGTTGTTTAGTATCGGAGACTTGTTCGTATCGTTCCATTTGTTGAGATCTCCTTGTTTCTAGAGGACCTTTGGATGGTGCTGCATAACCTTTGTTATACATTTTATCAAAAGTCTGATCTGTCATATTTAATAACTTTGCGCCATGTATCACACCTAAAATTGTAGTGATTGGGAAACCAATACTCATGGACATCATCAATAGAATTACAAACCAAATAAAGCCACCTGTTTTGCCCAAATATAGTTTGTGCGCGCCTACCGATCCTAAAAAGAAGGCCAACATGGCTGCTGTAACTTTGTTTTTTGGTATCATATTTTTACTATTCTCTTGTACTTAATAAATTTTGCATGTCAATACCGCAATGTCGTCAGCAATGTCATTATCTCCTCTGAATAGGTCTACTTCGCTCAGCAATTTTGCATTAAATGATTCAGGATCCATGTGACCATTTTCGTTTACAAATTTCTCCAGCATGACATCATTAAAGTACTCATCATTATTGTTTCTCAACTCTGGTAACCCGTCTGTAAAACTCAAAACCATGGCTTCATCAGTCAATTGGATTTTTTCTTCCTTTATATTTTCCAATTTTTCAAAGGCTCCTATAAATGAACATCCTGTATCTAGTCGTCGTAATGTACCATTCATCTTCAGAATGGGTGGATAATGACCTGCATTGACGTATCTCAATGTTTTTTGTTTGGTATCTATCTCTGCTACAAAGAACGTGATATATCTGTCACTTTTGGTAATTCGATAGACAGACTGATTCAAAGCAAAGACGAATGTCTCCAAATCACGGTATTGGAAGATCAAACTCTGGATCATGGCCTGAAAATTTGCCATTAATAAGGCCGCTGAGACACCTTTGCCAGAAATATCTGCAATACAAAATGCAAATCTATCTTGGTCAAATCGAATGTAATCAAGGTAATCACCACCAATATTGAAGTGAGGTTTGTAAATTTTTGAAAGGGCAAACTTAGACTCCACGGGCAAATCTTCAGGTATAAGCATATGTTGTACTTCAGAGGCAAGTTCCATTTCTCGACGGTATCGTTCTTGTTCTATTTGTTTTTTGAACAACCGCTTATTTTCAATGGCCACTGCTATAATATTAGTGATCGTGGTGATAAATTGTATCTTATTGTAAAGATCTTCTTTCTCCTTTATACCACCGATGATAGAATAGGAAATGGGATTATCCTTATGAAAAACGGGGATAATGATATCAAAACCTTGTAAAATAGCATCTTCATCATCTTTGACCGTATGCAACCTTTTGTGGTGGAGTAATAAAGGAATCATTTTTGAAATGTGACTTTTATTAAAGTTTATGGAGGAAGTACACTCCCAACCATTTTCTTCAATCACAAAAAGGGCCATTTTTTCAATACCCATTTCCCATGACAAAAACGATTTGTACATATTAAAAAGTCCATCGGCAGAAACATTGTCATTTATTGCCTGTGTAATGGTAAGTAGGGACTTTATCTGAAGTTGTTTCAGACTCAATTCCTTTTCTAATTTCTCTAAGATTGCCAGATCACGATTCATGAGACAAACCTACACATTTTTTATTAATCTCAAAAACATTTGGAAATAAAGGAGAAATGTGGGGATATACTGAGCATTAATTAAAGGATTACGAATTGACATTATAAGTAAATCAATCTAGTTTTTAATAGAATTAAGTTAGAGAATGTTTAAAAATTTTCTAAGATGCCAATCAATAAGTGTTTGTTCTGACGATAAAAAAATTAAGAGTTTAGCGAACTAAACGATGAGACTAATTTGATGTCAGGTTCATAAGATATTGATTATAAGGCAATATAAATTTAAACATACTCAATTTCAGTTTTATAATAAATCACAGAGTTAAGTTTATTATTTACAAATTTATTTGTCTCATTTTTTTCTACTCAGTTATCACTATTTCTTCTTTCCTTTCTACTAAAAGACTAAGTAAGGTATATAATATTGCTGCCATTAATAAAATAAAATAATAAGTAAATAATCTCCACACTGATACAACAAGATAAGCAATATCACTCGGGATACTCTTGCCAAATATTAATAAAAAAGAAGCCTCAGCGCCACCAGATGCTCCCGGTGTAGGGATAAACAGCATAGTCACAAAGATCACCCATTGACGGATATAAATCTGAATCGCTTCAAAACCAATTTCAAAAGCATGCAGAATGACTATCAAGACAGAAAACTTTGCCATCCATTGTAACAGTAATACAATAAAACTAACCACCATTCGGAGTTTGCCATATTGCCAAACATATGTAAAATTGGACCTCATATCCTTGAGACTGCTATATATTTTCATTTTGGCATTGGAAATCAATAATTTTAATCGTTCAGGCAAATAATTTGTGATTCTTAAATAAGATGGGATTAAGTTCATCCTAATCAAAATAATATAAAAACCGAGTATCATTAAAGTGATTAAAATAAGAAATTTATTGCCCACAAAAAAAGCATAAACCTCAGTCCAAATATCAGTAAGAAGACCTGTAGAAAAGAAACCTGCCAAAATAATTCCAGTAGTATAAAATACAATATCTTCTATAACACCATAGGTCAACATAAATCCTACACTTCCCGCGGCATAACCTCTATTGAGCAGCAATGCAGCTTTAACAGGAGCGCCACCGACTGCGGTAGGACTTAGTGCAGACGCCACATCAGCGGTCACAACTACCCTCAAAGCATCAGCATATGTAATTTTTTCATTTAGGAAACCAGACCACATTTTTATTCTCAATGCATAGCCTAACCAAGGGCAAATAATTAGAATTAAAATTGACAGTAAATGTAATACACTGAGTTCGCCAATATAATTGAGTAGACTCCTCTCTGTCGTAGACAAAACAAAAGCCACATGTGCGCCCACGCCTAAAGCGACAAATAGAATCAATCTATTAAGTATCTTTTTGAAATTTAATTTGCCGGACGACATATTTTGATACCATGTTTTTTGTCATGCAAATGTATGCTTTTAATTCAGAGCTTTCAATAATTTAGTCATTATAACGACATAAATACAATAATTGACTACGAATTGGCAATAATTTCATATTTTTGATGTTTGAATATCGATGAAGTCATTCAAAAGCATTTATTTTTTTTTATTGACAAAGTTAAGAAATATTCAAATTTAAACAACCATCAGTCTGAACACTACTCAAATGCTAGTGTTTAGAACATAGTATATGAAGTACCTAACCTTAAATATAAAATTTTTTATAGCTATAACAGTTTTATGTTTTGTAATAAAACAAGATATAAAGGCCGAGCATATTATAGGTGGTGAGGTAAAGTATGAATGTGTAGGTAGCGATACGACTAGAAATACAGTTACATTCTTAATTACCTTCACTATGTATAGAGATAGTAAAAGTGGTGGAGCAAATTTTGATAACAACGCTACGTTTGGTATTTATCGTGGTAATAATCAATTTTGGAACTGGGTACAAACTGTAGTTGTCGATAGACCAGCAAGCATTTCTGAGGTACCCATAGATACGAGTAACCCATGTATTTTAGTACCTGTGAATGTAGGTGTAGAAAAAGGTATATATATATTTGAAGTGACACTGCCTATTTCTAACCAAAATTATATGATTTCCTATCAAAGATGTTGTAGAAATAGTACAATATTAAACCTTGTCGATCCTGGTGGAACAGGTGCCGCCTTTACCACAGAAATAGATCCTACCGCACAACGATCATGTAATACAAGTCCAAATTTTAATAACTTCCCGCCAGTTGTCATTTGTGTCAATAGAGATATAAATTTCGATCATTCTGCAATTGATATAAATGGTGATAGTCTAGTATATGAGTTTTGTCCATCACTAACGGCTGGTGGTATGGATGGTGTCACTGCTGGTAGTCCCACTGCTTGTACCGGTGTAACACCTGCACCCAATAGTTGTCTTCCACCTTTTGATAATGTCATATTCAGAGCTCCTGGTTTTACTTCAAGCCAACCTATGGGACCCAATATCACCATTGATAGTCAAACAGGATTAATAAGTGGGGCGCCAAATATCTTAGGGCAATTTATAGTAGGAGTCTGTGTAAAAGAGTATCGAGATGGCGTGCAAATTGGTACTTTGAGACGAGATTTTCAATTTAATGTTACCACATGCGAAATAGCCGTGACAGCCGACTTAAGAGCTACTTCAAAAACCGACACAGAGTTTAAAGTCAATAGTTGTGGAGATTTTACCATAAACTTTCAGAATCTAAGTACAGATACAAGATTCATCCAAAACTACTATTGGGAATTTGATATCAATGGTACAAAAGATACTTTTAACACAAGAAATGTTACGTACACTTTCCCAGGGTTAGGAACTTACTCAGCCATTATGATACTCAATAAAGATCTTCCTGGCTTAGCAGAATGTTCAGACACAGCAAATATTACCATCAATTTATACCCTTCTATCGATGCAGATTTTAGCTTTGCATATGATACCTGTGTAGCAGGCCCTATTGCATTTACAGATCTTTCGGTAAGTGGTGCAGGACCAGTACTGGAATGGAACTGGCAATTTGGAGAAGGTTCAGCTACCACACAAAACCCATCTTTTGAGTACGAGTTTCCTGGAGAAAAATTAGTAAGACTGATCGTAGAAGATATAAATGAATGTAGGGATACAAGTATTCAACAAATAAATTACTTCCCGGTTCCTGCAGTTATCGTCATTGATCCTAATACCTTTATTGGATGTCAACCTGCAAATATTGTATTTACCAATCTCAGTCAACCCATAGACGAAAACTATTTATTTAATTGGGATTTTGGTGATGGTAATACTGCCGATGAATTAAGTCCTTCAAATCTTTTTACTGAAATAGGAACATATACCGTATCTCTAGAATTGACATCGCCTATAGGATGCAAAGTATCTAAAGTGTGGAACAATCTAATCAAAGTTGTTCCTAGCCCAACAGCTGGATTTTCATTTTCGCCTGAAATGCCCAACATTACTAAAAATACCGTTCAATTTACGGATGAATCTATTGATGCGATATCCTATCTATGGAACTTTGATAGTTTAGGTATTTCCTTAATTGCTAATCCATCCTATACTTTCAGAGATACTGGTACCTACACCATTAGCCAAATTGTATTACACCCATCTGGATGTGCAGATACTGCTTATGCAACCATAAGTATTCTACCATTTATTAATTTTTTTGTACCTAATGCCTTTACGCCAAATAATGATGGTCTGAATGATGAATTTATTCCTAAGGGAAGTTTTGAAGGTATCAAAGCATACTCGTTTACCATATGGAATAGATGGGGAGAAGAAGTATTTGGTACAGAAGATTACAAAGTTGGGTGGAATGGTCAAAGAAATAATACTGGAGACGTAGCTCCTCCAGGTGTCTTTGCATTCTTGATCAAATATATTGACCCACTAGGTAAAGAGCAAATTGTAAAAGGACATTGTACATTATTAAGATAAACCGACATAACTATGAATCAACTTTACCTAAAATTTATTATATTTTTCTTAGTTTTAATTACTAATGTTACTTCTTACGGAGCCCATATCATAGGAGGCGAAGTCACTTACAAATGTAAGGGATTTAATTCCGATAGTTCCAAAGTGACTTTTGAAGTAATGTTCACCTTATTCAGAGATAGTCGTGGTACAGGAGCTCAATTTGAACCAAGATTTTCTTTTGGAATTTACCGAACTGATGGAATATCATATACCCATGTAAGAACAGTAAATAATGTGCCAATCTCAAATGTCATAGACATAGATATTCAGAATGATAACCCCTGTATTGTGGTACCAGTAAATGTTGGAGTGCAAAAAGGAACCTACAAATTTGATGTCACGCTTGATGTCATAGATGAATCGTATTATATTGCCTATCAAAGATGTTGTAGAAATAATACAATCCTTAACATTGTAAATGCCGCAGATACTGGAGCAGCTATTGCCACAGAAATAAGTCCAGAATCGCAAAGGAGCTGCAACAATAGTCCAACTTTCGAAGAGTTCCCACCTGCTTTGATATGTGTCAATCGTCCTATAAACTACGACCATAGTGCTATAGACGTCGATGGTGACAGTCTTGTGTACGAATTTATAGCACCATTATCCTCAGGTGGACCAGGTCCGGGAAATGATTGTGATGCCGTTATACCTAACCCATCTGTATGTCTTCCCCCATTTAATAATGTTACTTTTGCCAGTCCTAATTTTACTTTTGATAAGCCTATGGCAGGAGATCCTGTGGTATCCATAGATAGAGCTACTGGTCTGATTACCGGTGTCCCCAATATACTAGGTCAGTACGTAGTAGGTGTCATCGTAAAAGAATATAGAAATGGTGTTTTAATAGGAAGTTTGCGAAGAGATTTCCAATTTAATGTTACAGTTTGTGAAGTAACCATAGCTGCGGATATAAAAGCTTCTGCAAAAACAGTTACAGAGTATATTATAAATAGTTGTGGGGCTTTTACCATTGACTTTATCAATCAAAGCACGGATGCTAGATATATCAAAGACTATTATTGGGAGTTTAATGTGAATGGAAACAAAGAGATCTTTACAACTAGAGATGTTTCCTACACATTCCCTGGTCTTGGATCTTATAGTGCTACTATGATTATAAATAAAAGTGAAAATATCAATGCGGCTTGCTCTGACACGGCAAATATTACAATCTATTTATACCCTTCGATTGAAGCAGATTTCACCTTTGAGTTCGATACGTGCAAAGCGGGACCTATCTTATTTACAGACAAATCATCGAGTGGCGCAGGACCAA
>DAOLFJ010000159.1:0-10488 GCA_035326365.1 Saprospiraceae bacterium
CAATCTGTGGACAATCAAAATGCAGGTGCAACAAATGGTCCTTTTAGTTTTGAAGAGAACCTAAGTTTTCTCAATTATAGTATGGATTTGAATGATATTGCCAATGGTGGCATCATCCTCCCTGCCAATGGAGCTTGGGTGATCACATCAGAGCTTTGTTTCAGGTCTTATGCGCCGTTGTCTGGTATAGATATTCCATGTATAGAAATTGTGTGGGCACGAGATTCCTTGACAGATGTGTACGCTTCTGCATTTGTAGAAGTTTCTAAATGGGTGGGTCCGGGCAATACCGTAGCAGCAAACGCAAATCAATATGGCGACGTAGCTCTTGCCGATCTGACCAACATTTGTTTTATTACAGACTGTGATGGGGATGATGTGCCTAATGGAGATGATTGTGCACCGACGGATCCACTTATTTTTGCAGGAGCGATTTGTGACGACAATAATGTCAATACCATAAATGATCGATTTGATAGTCTTTGTGTTTGTGTCGGTACACCTATTGCCCCAGGGCTTGGTAGTATCAATGGTTTGACATGGCACGATTTTAATGGTAATGGGACTAGAGACTTTACAGATGTAGGACTTCCTGGAGTGATGGTAAGGCTATTTACCGCAGCAGGTGTTCCAGTATCGAGTTTATTTACTTCTGTAACGGGGGCATATTCATTTACCAATCTGCCTTCAGATACCTACTATTTAGTATTTGAAAGACCTAATAATTTTCAGTATACTTTTGCAGATAGAGGTTCGGACCTTACAGATAGTGACGTGACAGGTGCAAATGGGATAGGTACGACCAGTAATATTGTTGTTGTCGGCAATCAAATTGTGAATAACACAGATGCAGGGTTTTATTTATGTGCAAAAATCGGTGATAATGTCTGGTATGATATTAACAGAAATGATGTTTATGATTCGTCAGAGAATGGTATCAATGGTATACGGGTGAACTTATGGCGTAATCATTTTGGTACTTGGATTATTTGGGACTTTGCTATCACAGGTGTTAAACCCAATAACCCTTCTCTAGATGGTTATTTTGAGTTCTGTGCGCCTCCTGGTCAATATTATATTCAGGTCATCATGCCACAACTTGGGCTTGTCCAAGCTTTACCGGATCGTGGTAACAATGAACAAAATGATAGCGATATTAATAATGCAAATGGTCCTGGTACTTCTTCTTCATTTCTTGTGACATCAGGTCAGGTCAAAGATGATTTGGGTGCAGGTTTCTATCCAATGGCTGTAGCTGGAAACTTAGTATGGGAAGACCAAAATCAAAATGGTATCCAAGATGAAGGCGAACCTACTGTAGCTGGTGTTTTGGTAGAAGCCATTGATATAGTAACCCACGAAACAATAGGGTCGTCCACTACAGGAACAGATGGTACTTACGAGATAGATTACCTACAGAAAAAGGAAGTATACTTTAAGTTTACACCTCCTGCAGGATATACAGCCACCGTAGCAAGAGCTAGCAATGATGATGTAGATAGTGATGTAGACCATAGTTTTGGACCATTTACCACTAGAGCGATTATGATGCATCCGGCACAGGTAAACGAACATATAGATCTTGGTATTTCGCAGGGGGCTTTACCACTAGAATGGCAAGACGTGCGAGTATTTAACAAAGGAGATCATCATATCATCCAATGGCAAACACTAAGGGAAGTGAATGTAAGTCATTTTGTAGTGGAAAGAATGCTGGAAGGCGATGCCAGTTTCCAGGCTTTACCTGACATAGTAAGTGCTAATAGTTCTGGAGGTCCACCCAATAAATACGATAAAAAAGATGAAGAAGTAGAGACACATGGTTTATATATTTATCGTGTCAAACAAGTAGATTTTGATGGTAGATTTTCATATAGTCCTTATGTAACGATTAAAAGAAGTCAAAGCAAACAAATCGAATTATATCCGAATCCAACAAGAAATCAATCCATGGTACAAATAAGTTTAGAACAAGAAGCCGATGTCCACATTACGATCTATGATGTACATGGTCGGCAAATAAAAGTTGTTTGTGATCAGAAATTACCTGCTGGTACAAATGATGTTCATGTAGATGTATCAGAGATGGCATCAGGGCCATACACCATGAAGGTAGATATAGATGGTGAGGTGAGTCATAAAAAGATGACGGTTATAAAATAGCTTCGATGTGATAATAGAACCTGATAAGTGCATCGTTATTTTTAGTTGTTGTAGCGTTTTTTAAGTTTATTTTTAGCATAAATAATTACTTCGTTTAGGTGACTTTATGGAGTAATTATTTTTTTATATTAACCATTTGAAAGGCTGTCGATATTGTACATCTTTTGGCCAATTAGGACAACCATTTGGGAAGCATTACTAAAAGATTCTTACATTAAATAAAAGGCTCCATCTTTTCTGAGTACGCACAAATTGTTATCTTATTTCTTGGAAGGAATAATTAATAGAAATAATCCTATGTAGTTTACACTTTGAAATACATTTTAATCATAAATTGAACTACCACATATGTTCATGCATTATGCCTACCTTAGAGATAAGAGATCTCCTGTAATCACTTTATGACGGTTTGAAAATTGTAGCTGAAGAAAGTCGTAGATCCATGACTCAGGAAGTGATTCATATCCTAGATAAGTATATCACAGAAAACCAAGAAAAAAATGAATATAGAAAAAATATGACAGAAGCGATGGAAAAGCTTAAGGCACTTAGGAAAGAAATAAAAGTGAAGTTGATCCAAGAAGAAATAGTCGATACGATACGTGAAGATAGAGACAGATGATAATAGATACAAATGTACTTTTTCAATTATACTTTGGTAAATAGGATTTTGATACTTTTGACTTGTTAGCTTTTGACATTGTGGCACCTGATATCTTAAAAATTGAATTTATCTTCTTTTGAGTTTACACAGTAACTTCTGCACTCTCAATAGAATGGCTTGTTTCTATCTGTAGTCCTTGTCATGATTCTTTGCATAGAAAGTTGTAGGTTGTAGCAAAACATTTCAAGCTCAAATATCTTTGAATGATAGAAAGATGTTTTTGATACATGGACAAATTTGATATGATTTGATGAATTTTTTACTAAAATATCAAGAGGTATCCTAAACTTTAATGTACCATTATTGAGTCTTATTAAGAAAAATAATATTTATTAATCAACCGATTGTAAATACATTACATTAGGATGTTACCACTTCATCAATACCGAGTAAAAATATAATTTACATATTCGACGGCTATGGTGTCATAAATTTTATCTGGATTTTCATTTAAGATTCTTCTTACTACTTCTAAGGGCTCGTCGGATTTACATAGTCCATTGGAGTAATAATTTAGCGAGTCTTTGGTGGCGTGTTTATCACTTCTGAGTGTGAATTCCTGACAGAAATTTAACTCTAGTAGATCGTTGTTTATATTTATGATGTAGTTGGGACGCGCATCAAAAATGATTTGATTACCAGATAATTTATATGTTGTGGATACAGCATCTAAAGGTAATATTTTGTCTTCCCCCACAGTATCTAAAAAACCGAAGTACAATGTAGCTAGATTGTCTGTTTCGAATGCAATGGATCTCAACATCCCTTTGGTAAAATCAAGTTTAATAATTCTATTGATACTATCAGCTATGACACTATTTGGTCTGTTAAAAGAACCAAGGGTATCTGATATTTTCCTGAGATTCTTGGTAAGTGAGTCTATGACTATAAAGTGTTTTTCATACAAATTGGGGCTGTTGAATCTATAAGAACTTGGAAACAATGAAAGAGCTGTCTCTGTTTTTGAACAAGAAATAGCGAGTGTTAATAGAAATAAAACCAATAATGGAAAAAGATTTCTGTTTATAAAATTCATTTTTATTTTAGTTTAACGATGCAAAAGTAAGCTGAATATTTCTTTTACTATCTATTTTATGGTACTTATTTATGGTCAACATCGTTGTGACTCATTCTCATAACGGTATTTCTGAGCTATATATTTTAATTGGGCGATGTGATAAAATTGTGTTATTATTTTTTGGGTGACATGGTTAAGCTTATAAGGATGGAATGTATTCGACATTTGAACAAACCTTTTCACCACCAATTATTTAATATTAAAAATCTCCATATTGTAATTACATTTGTATTTAATTTATAAATCATTGACCATGATAAATCATCACATTTTTGCATCTTTTGTAATCATTATCTTCTTGGGGTTAAATAGTTGTAAAGAAAAATCGGCTGAATCAAGCTCTGTAAATGTGGAAGATTTTTGTCAGAAAATACACAGAAATGACAGAGTTAGTTTGACAAGTACGATTGCAGGTTTGGATAGTTTGATGGAGAAGTCTACGGGTACATATGTGTTAGAAGATGGTGATGGGTCGATGATAGCGCGTGCATGGTTAACAGAATATGCGGAGAAGACCATTGATATTCAGTATTTTATATTTTCTGTAGATAATGTTGGGTTGATCGCATGTGACTACATTGTTAGGGCTGCTGATCGTGGAGTGAAGATAAGGATATTGGTAGATGACATCATGGTAGATGCAGAAGGCGAAGATATTCTTATCATGGATGCACATGAAAATATCGAGATTAAAATCTATAATCCGGGTACAAATATTGGCAAAAACATCATGCAGAAAGCAGGGAAATTGATGACTGATTTTAGGGGTGTTAATCAACGGATGCATAATAAAACGTTTATCGTGGATCAAAAGCTAGCAATTACTGGCGGACGCAATATCGCAGATGAATATTTTGACTACGATCACGAATACAACTTTAGAGATAGAGATATTTTCCTTATGGGAAAGCTAGTAAAACAGATGCAATCATCCTTTAATGAATTTTGGAATCATGGATTGAGCATTCCTGTAAAACAATTGTTGCCTGACATCATCACGGCTTCTAATGATACTACTATGTATGACAAACTTCATCAATACGCCTGTAATCCTGACAACTTCTGGCCGCAAGTCCGCGAAAGGATCACTAATTTGCCTTCAGCTTTTCAGCAAATCATGGTGTCAGGAGATTTGGTTTGGCTAGATAGTATTTATTTTGTTTCAGATGATCCTGGCAAAAACAATGGGAATGCAGGACTTTCAGGTGGTGGTAAAAGCACCGATGCACTGATAGCATTGGTAAAAAAGGCCAAGGTTAGTATTGATATCCAATCGCCTTATTTGGTTACTACAGAACTGAGTCGTAGCTTGTTCGAAGCCGCTACCAAACGTGGTGTCAAGGTAAGAATTCTCACGAATAGTCTCGCGTCCACAGACAATCTTGAAGCATTTAGTGGTTACCAACGCGATCGCAAAAAACTACTAGATACTGGTGTAGATATTTATGAATTTAGACCCGATGCAGCATGTAGATTTCATGTCATGACAGGTGCCTTGCAGAAGGAAATGAATTTTACACCAATATTTGGATTACATGCCAAAACCATGGTCATAGACAACCATATAACTGTAGTTGGTACTTTTAATCTGGATCCGCGAAGTGCAAATTTGAATACAGAATGTGTTGTCGTGGCTTATTCTGACAAAATAGCACGAGGTGTTATGGAAGGCATCGAAGAAGAATTTCTACCTGAAAACGCATGGCACACCACTAAAGAATGGAATCCTGATGGTGAAGTTGATCTTAAAAAAAGAGTGAAAACAATGATGAGGAAGGTGGTGCCTAAAGATATATTGTAAGAAAAACGAAGAGTTACATTTGTTAAACATACACATCATTTTATATTTTTTATCATACATATCTCGTTCAATACGGGGAAGTTAATTTTTGTGGATTAATGCGAATGCCATAAAGTTTCATTTATTTATTACTGTTTTTCACAAAATATATTACTTTTGCATCATATTTGAATCTTAAATAAATAGAAATCAAAGTTTGTATTGCTAAAATAATTTGATAATCAATTGTTTAGCTTTATTTATTTGATTTATTTTGTACAAACCAACAATAGGAGTGCCAAAAAGTAAAAGTCAGATCATATTTGAACAAGAGTTGTTTCCACACATGGATGCACTCAAAACTTTTGCTTATCACTTGGCTTATAATGAAGAAGATGCAGATGATTTAGTGCAAGAAACATATTTAAAAGCACATAAATTTATAGAAAATTACGATACGGGAACTAATGCGAAAGCTTGGTTGTTTAAAATACTTAAGAACGCATACATAAACGAGTATCGCAAAAAAGTAAAACGTCCTTCGAAAGTTGATATTGACGAAGTGATCAGTTTTAAGGAAGGCGAAGAACCCAAACATGCGGCGTTTACAGACCTGAGACTGGAAATATTTGATAACACCATGGGGGATGAGGTAACTGTCGCACTTAATGCGCTGCCCTTAGAGTTCAGAGAAGTTATTTTGTTGTGCGATATTGACAGTTTTTCCTATGAAGAAATTGCAAAAATTCTCGAATTGCCAATCGGTACGGTGAGGTCGAGACTGTTTAGAGCCAGAAATATGTTGAAAGACAAATTGAAGCAATATGCGCTCAAAATGGGTTATAAAGATATGAGGGGCCTTAAGCATGGAGGGATAAGAAACGAAGAGGAAGAGTAAATTGATATTATTTGTTTGAATTTAAAATAAAAGTTTTTGTCATGAGAGATTTTAACAATGGCATGTCACTGAAAAAACAGATCAGTCTATATTTAGATAATCAACTTCCATCACAGGAAGCCATCGCATTTAAGTCGAAAGTAGAAGAGAATTTAAGAGGACAAAAAATGTTGGAGAGCGAGATTCAATTCAGAGAATACATCAAAACTAATGTAAAACGACCTTCCGTTTCCCAGGGATTTATAGAAAACCTTATGACCCGAATTCAAGGGTGATATTCTTACACTAAAGAATATACTCTGATTATATTTTCTGATATTTACATCAATTTCTGTAATGCTAATTCTTTTATTAACAGCAGTTTGCGTGTAAACTATTTTGAAAATATTTTTATCAACTAAAATTGATTTTTTTCTAAGTCTTTCCTCAAGGGTTCTGTGCCTAACTCGGTGTAAAGGTCAGAAAGAAATATTATTTTGTAATAATTTTGGTGGTTTCAGATATATCATTAATTTAGTGGTTTAATATCAAAACCAAGCCATATGTCAACTGCCACCACTAAACCAAAGGGATTTGTAAATCGTGCACTCGACCTCATCGAAAGAGGAGGAAACAAACTTCCTGATCCTGCTATTTTGTTTGTGATTTTGATGTTTGCCATTTGGTTACTTTCTGCGGGATTGTCTACATTTGAATTTAGCGAAATAGATCCAAGATCGAAGAGTCCTATCGTGATTAATAATCTTTTGACGGGTGCTTCATTAGCAGCTTTTCTGTCAGGCATGGTGACTACGTTTACGAGTTTTGCACCCTTGGGTATTGTCTTAGTAGCTATGCTAGGCGTAGGTGTAGCAGAACATTCAGGATTTATAAATACGGGTATCAAAGCCATGTTAGGTATTACCCCAAAAATGTTGTTGACACCTATGTTGATACTAGTAGCTATCGTCTCACATACAGCTACTGACGCAGGTTATGTCTTAGTAATTCCATTAGGTGGTGTGATTTTTCTGGCGGCAGGTAGGCATCCTATAGCAGGCATTGCAGCAGCTTTTGCTGGCGTTTCGGGTGGTTTTAGTGCCAATTTTATTCCTTCAGGGATAGATCCTTTACTTCAAGGTTTTACCCAATCGGCAGCCCAAATTATAGATCCGAATATCCAATTAAACCCACTTAATAACTGGTTTTTTACATCAGCATCTACCTTGGTGATAATGCTTTTGGGTTGGTTTGTGACAGATAAAATCGTCGAGCCAAGACTCCAAAGTACCCCATTCGAATCAGACTTATCAGAAGATAATGCTATGGGTAAACTCACTGCAAAAGAGAAAAAAGCATTTCTAGTAGCCTGTGGTGTAATGCTTGCATCTTTAGCAGTATTGTTCTTTTGGGCATGGCCAAGTGATTCTGCATTGAGGTCAGACAAAGGAGAGTTGACAGCACTTGCAGCTCCGATCATGAAATCTATAGTGCCATTGATATTTATTATTTTCTTGATTCCAGGTATCGTTTATGGTGGTCTAGCTGGTGTTTTTAAAAAATCAAAAGACATCATCGATAGTATGACAAAGTCGATGAGTGGTATGAGTTATTACATTGTGATGGCGTTTTTCTGTGCTTTGTTCATTGATGCTTTTAGCAAGTCAAATATAGGCGCGCTTCTTGCTTTAAAAGGAGCATCAGTTCTTAAATCTCTTGCACTTCCCGGTCAAGTAACCATAGTGGGCATCATCTTCTTAACTGCTTTTGTCAATTTATTTATAGGATCTGCATCTGCAAAATGGGCTTTGATAGGTCCGATCATGGTGCCTATGTTGATGCAGTTGGGTATATCTCCTGACTTAACTCAAGCAGCATATAGGGTAGGGGATTCCGTATCCAATATTGTGACACCATTGATGCCTTACTTCCCGCTCGTGGTAGTTTTTTGCCATAAATATGTGAAGACGACGGGTATCGGCACTTTGGTTTCCATTATGATTCCGTACTCGGTTGCTTTTGGAATAGTGTGGACCATATTTTTGCTGATTTATTGGGCGATAGGATTTCCATTGGGCATACAGGCGACTTATGATTATATACCTGGGTAAGCAGGCAAGGTGTATTTAAATGTCACCCTTTCAGGGTTCTGTATGGGATGTGTTGTCACTATTATAATCATGTCATCCCTTCGGGATTATTTTGCTATGTGTGCCTAATTATTATAATCATGTCATCCCTTCGGGATTATTGCCCATTTTTCGTTTGTCAAAGTCTATTAGACTTTGACCTAATATATCTTTCGGTTTATGACAGGTGTAGTAGAGAATTGTTTTTTGTGTCGATGGACTTAAATGATTATATTACAATTTATGAAATATTGATTCCAATTTCAAAGTTAGTAAATCAAGTTTATAAAGTAATTTGAATTCAATTCTTTTTTCGATGTCCATAGCTAAAATATCATTGTTTTGCTGCATCTTTGCGCAAAATTTTGACCTTCATTATGAGCCAAACCCTTACTTCCACCGCTATGGATTATAGCGCTTACAATTATAATCAAGAAACACTCGTCCACCTATATACAAGTCTGATAAAGCCACGTCTTATCGAAGAAAAAATGCTCATCCTGCTCCGTCAAGGTAAGGTGAGTAAATGGTTTTCGGGCATAGGCCAAGAAGCTATTTCTGTGGGATGCACAGAAGCATTGGATGCTGATGAAAAAATCTTTACGATGCATCGCAATCTCGGTGTATTTACATCTAGAAATATGCCACTCGAACGACTTTTTTCGCAGTGGCAAGGTAAGGCAAATGGTTTTACCAAAGGGCGAGATCGGTCATTTCACTTTGGTGCCCCTGAATATGGTATCATAGGTATGATCTCTCATTTAGGACCACAATTGTCTTATGCAGCAGGTGTCGGACTTGCCCATAAACTCTCCGGTAAACCTAAGGTAGCTTTGGCTTTCACTGGCGAAGGTGGCACGAGTCAAGGAGAATTCCACGAAGCACTCAATACGGCTTCTGTTTGGAAATTGCCTACTATATTTGTCATAGAAAATAATGGTTACGGTCTATCCACACCTACCAATGAACAGTATGTCTGCGAACATCTATCTGATCGAGCAAAAGGTTATGGGATGAAGTCGGTCATCATCGATGGTAATAATATATTAGAGGTTTACCAAACTATTAGCAAAATAGCGGAAGAAATCAGAATCAACCCAGAGCCATGGTTGGTCGAGTGTATGACTTTCCGCATGCGGGGTCATGAAGAAGCCTCTGGTACCAAATATGTGCCTCAAGAACTTTTGGACACTTGGGCAGTTAAAGACCCGATCAGCAATTTTGAGACTTATTTATTAGAAAACGGATTCTTAGATCAGGATAAAATTGCAGCAATCAAAGCAGCCATAAAAGCCGAAATAGATCGTACTTACGCTATGGCAGATGCAGAAGCTCCAATTCAATCATCAGAAACACAAGAATTGAGTGATGTCTATGCACCTTTTAATCAAGTAGTTGTATCGCCATCAAGCAGTGTAAAAACAGAAAAAAGGTTTATCGATGCCATAGCAGCAGGTATGGATCAAGCGATGGAAAAACATCCCAATCTAGTATTGATGGGACAAGATATAGCAGAATATGGTGGAGTCTTCAAGATCACCCAAGGTCTTGTAGAAAAATATGGCAAAGGTAGAGTTCGGAATACGCCTTTGTGCGAAAGTGCCATCATTGGAATTGGTCTTGGCCTCAGTCTCGAAGGACATAAAGCGATGGTCGAAATGCAATTTGCAGATTTTGTGACATGTGGATTCAATCAAATCATCAATAATCTAGCAAAACAACATTATCGTTGGGCTACAAAAGCAGATGTGGTCATCCGAATGCCCGCAGGTGGTGGCGTCGCTGCAGGACCTTTCC
>DAOLFJ010000160.1:0-6586 GCA_035326365.1 Saprospiraceae bacterium
AGATTATAAGTGTTTTGAGCTAGCATATGATCATCACGATCCATTGACAGATATTTTTATATTGGGCATGATATTGGCGAGTTTGTCGCTCGGATTAGATTTTACGAATGTGCAGGATCTAAAAAAATTTGCGGAGTACAGAAAACAATTGTATTACATCAATACAAAAATACATCCTGCAATCGCCAATATCATATTTGGGATGACAGCATTGGATCGGAACAAAAGATGGAAAGACCTTCATGAAATTATAGAAAAACTACAAAATTATAGAGATTATAATCCTGAAGTGGAATATGATCTGAGTATGATGATTGATGAAAAATCAAAAAATAGAGATCAATTCATTCATGAAAAACTACGTAATCGGCTCTTTGATAATAGTCGCAGAAATCGACTCTTGTATTTCCAACCGAATCTAAAATTTCTTAACCTTACGATATCATCAGTTCCTCAATTGTTGAACTATCAGAATATAGATCCCAGTCATATATTTTATTGGAATGAAGATATTTCAATAAAAATATCAAATACAAGTTCAATTTCGCTAAACAAATATTTGAGAATTGAAGACAATCCATATATTGTACCAACCTTAGACAAGATACGTCTCGAATCAAATAAGGATGTAAATGAATATGGTTTCAGTCAACTAAAACTTGCACTTTGTAATCTCAATTGGTACAATACAAAAGAAAATAGTACTGAAAAAATAGTTTCGCCGTTGCTTTTAGCTTCAGTAACACTTGCCAAGAAAAAAGGGCTTAAAGATCAATACACATTGGAATTTACGGATTCTGATGTTGAAATTAATCCGGTATTAGCCAATATGCTCAAAGATCTCTACGATATTCGTCTGCCTGATCGTGTCCAATTGTCTGATTTTAAAATAGAAGATATTTATAATCTATTGAAAGCACAGATAGAAAAAACAAACTCAGGCATTGTGCTCGATCATATCGACAAACCCAAGATAAAACTCATTTATTCACAAGCAAAACAAATACTGACACAGTTCAATAAACGAACTAAAGCCAAAGTTGCTGTAAAGGATCTCAGAAACATTGGATATTCATATCAACAAGAAAATTTCCAACCATACGGTCTTGAATTATTTAGAAATTATGTCTTTACGCAAGCATCTTCGTTGGAGTATCTTATCAATAGTGACATACAAACAAATCCTCATTTTTATAACGAAAATAATCATGTCGAAAGAGAGTTTTACCAATTGGATGAAGGCGAGTCCAACCCATTCAGATGGGAATTTGATTGTTGTAATCTGATATTGGGCAACTTCAATTACAAAAAAATGTCTTTGGTTAGAGATTATAACCATGTGATTGAAAATGGTGTAGAAAATGATGTTTTCAGAAGTTTATTTAATGCCTTGGCTCAAAAAAGCTTCAAAACAGAAGTAAAATCTGAAAATACTTTTACTAAAACATTTAATGTTGTTGCAAGCGATCCGACCCAAAACAATGCCGTCAAATATTCAGAAACAGGTCAAAGTTATATTATACAAGGACCTCCAGGGACTGGAAAATCTCAAACCATTGCAAATCTTATTGCCAACTATGTGGCCAATGGAAAAAAAGTGTTGTTCGTCTGTGAAAAACGAGCTGCGTTGGATGTCGTTTTCTACAGATTAAAAAATCAAGCACTAGATGATCTTTGTTGTCTCATTCATGATTCACAGGCTGATAAAAAAGAATTTATATTCAACTTAAGAGAAACATTTAATGAATTTACCAATGCTAAAAACAATTTCCAACAAGTAGAAAATTCTAGAAATAATCTTGTTGCCCAAATAGAAACGGAAATCAACAAAATAGGTAGTTTTCATAATTTCATGAATACTGCCATTGCACCTGGAAGTGCGTACACGATCAAACACTTGTTCGACATTTTGATATCCAATCCATACAAAACTCAAAGCGTACACCTTGAACAATTGGATGACACACCAGGATATGCAGATTGGAAAAATCTTGAGTATGTGGCTAACAGATTGTATGAAATTAATAAAGAAACCAACCAATCAGAATACTTTTCTAACCACCCATTTCGATACTTGAGAAATGATGCATTTGATCAGTTTACAAATCTTTCTGAATTTAAAAACCAGTTAGAATCCGTACTTAATTCCATTGAAAACTGTATAGAGAGATTAGAATTTATTCAGTTGCCTAAAGATATTGTTAGTTTCGGCGATAGCCATGAATTCTTGAAAAAGGTAAAAGATATTTTGCCATTTTTTGATCATAACATTGAAGATTTATTGGATAATAATTCATCATTGTTCCAATCTTTTGAGCAAGACATTAATGAGTTACAAAAATTAAAAGAAACCAAAGATAAACTCGCCAAACAATTTCCATATTGGACAAAAGAGTTGCCTGAAACCGATGCAAAAACAGCTTTTCAAATAATACAAAACAATGAAAGTAGTTTCTTCAATTTCCTAAATTCAAGTTATAAACAAGCAAAAAAGCAAGTATTGTCGATCTATGATATTAGTAAACACACGATCAAGCCAAGTTTGACAATTGTATTAGAAAATATTTGCAAACAACATGATTTGGCAGCTCAAATAGAAAATATTGAAGCGGACTCTAGAAAAAAATATAAAATTGGATCTATATTTGAAATCAAAAATATGATTGCAAATTATCAAAGTCAATCATTTAGAGAAGTTATTTTATTGGCCCAAAAGCTAAGTGTTGCTGAAAGAAATGATGTGACAGAACTTAATGATTTATTTCATAACAGTCAACATATCCTATCTAAAACTTTGGATAATTTTCAACATTTAAACTTAACAAATATCGAAAAAATCCTTAGTGATATCAACAATAAAAAATCGTATTATGATCTTTATGCTACAGTTTTTGAAGATTTCAGAAGTTGTCATCCATCCGTCATCAAATTGCTCAAAACATCAAAAATAAATATAGAGCAATTGCAAGTAACTCTAGCAGAAAAGTCGCTTGAAAAATATTATTCAATACATTATGTTGATAAAAAGCACAATATGGATTCACTTCATGTATCCATTCAAAAAATCAAAATGATGTATGCAGAATTGATGGAGATAAATGGCAAATATATAGTTTCGAAACAAATTAGCAAACTCAAAGAGTTGATTCTACAATCGGAATTATCCACTGCTGGCATGACGTCACAAGAAAAAGACAAAAAGAAGTCCATAACAGATGGTAGAAAAATCTTAGAAAATGAGTTTAGCAAGACCATTAGATTTAAGTCAATTCGTGAGTTAGCTTCGTCGGATTCGGGTCAGATCATCAGAGAGATTAAACCTATTTGGTTGATGAGTCCATTGAGTGTTTCGGATACTTTGCCACTTGATTCTGGATATTTTGACGTGGTAATATTTGACGAAGCGAGCCAAATCACACTAGAGGAAGGTCTTGTACCGATCTACAGAGCGAGTCAAACGATTATAGTGGGCGATGAAATGCAAATGCCACCTAGCAACTTTTTTGGGAGTGGATCTGGCAATCAAGATGATTTGTGGACCGACCCAAGTGGTGAAGAAAATGATTATTTCTCACTAGATGCGGATAGTTTTCTGACACAGGGAGCAAGGAAATTTCCATCCATAATGTTGGGTTGGCATTATAGGAGCAAACATGAATCTTTAATAGGCTTCTCAAATGCATCTTTTTATGATAACAAGCTACTCACTATTCCTGACCTGAAAGACCATAGTAAAACATCTGACGAAATCATTGTGACGAATGTAAAAGAAGCACAAACAAATTATACGCATATTCTTTCGAAACCGATATCTTATCACTACATTGATCAAGGTGTGTACTTAGGAAGATCAAATGTGAAAGAAGCCATGTATATTGCCCACTTAGTGAAAGAATTGTTGACTCACAACCTAGGGCAAAGTATTGGTATCGTTGCTTTTTCCATGGAGCAGCAAAATGAAATTGAAACAGCCATAGGATTGATGTGCATAAAAGATAAAGTATTTGAAAATATACTAGAAGAAGAATACAAACGTGTAGAAAACAATCAGTTTGTAGGCTTATTTGTCAAAAACCTCGAAAATGTTCAGGGAGATGAGCGTGATATCATCATTATGAGCACTTGTTATGGCTATGGGCCAAATGGGAAAATGTTGATGAACTTTGGCCCTATTAATAAACGAGGTGGAGAAAAACGATTGAATGTCATTTTTTCTAGGGCAAAAAAAAGTATGTGTGTCGTCAGCTCTATCAAATATTATGACATCAAAAATGAATATAATGAAGGTGCAAATTATTTTAGAAAATACCTTCAATATGCAGAATTAGTAAGTCTAGGACAAATCGAATCTGCCAACAATGTATTGAGTAGTATAAATAATAAAAATAGTGTTGATCCCACTAGTCAAATTACAAATCAAATTGAAAATGAATTGCTTAAATTAGGTTATTATTGCAATCAAAATATTGGACAAAGTAAATTTAAATGTCATTTGGGTGTTAAAAAATCAAAGGAAGATGAAGAATATATACTTGGAATCGTGATAGATGACAATATCCATTATTCCAATGACGATATACTTGAACAATACTTATTGCGACCAGAAATCCTAAAATCTAATGGCTGGAATATCTGTCAAATCTATGCAAAAGATTGGTTAGAAAATAAACCTAGAGTGCTTCAAATGATAACTTCTATGCTGACAAAAGAAGCGTTCTTTGACGCCGTGCTTGTAGATACAAATACAGAAGTGGAAATAGATATAGCAGAGGAAGAAATCCAAGAAGAAGTGCAAAATAATTTTCAAAGATATATAAGTACAGCAAATGGAAGTAGTAAATTTTGGGAAATATGTAATCAAGACAATACCATCATCATACAATATGGAAGGTTAGGCTCAAAAGGACAACGCATGGTAAAAGTCTTTGACACTGCTTTTGACGCACAACGAGAAATGCTCAAATTAATAGCACAAAAAGTAACCAAAGATTATACAAAAGAGTAATGTTCATTCAAAAAAAATAATTTTCATCATCATACAACCACAAAATGAAACCCGATATAAGCCAAAGAAAAGATATAGAATTGCTCATAAACACCTTCTATGAAAAAGTAAAAACCAATGCAGTCATAGGTTATATCTTTAGTGATGTAGCCAAAGTAGATTGGGTGAGTCATATGCCTGTGATGTATTCTTTTTGGGCGAGTGTGTTACTGAATGAACAGAGTTATACAGGTAATGCTATGACGCCACACATAGCTTTAAGCAAATTGGTTTTATTGAGTCAAAAAGAATTTGATGAATGGTTATTACTTTTCAACTCGACTGTGGACTTATTATTTGAAGGAGAAAAAGCAGATGAAGCAAAGTTTAGGGCAGAAAACATAGCTCGTCTAATGATGCATAAGATCGATCAACAAAGTAATGGGATATAAGAATTAAAACTGTTTAGAAACTGAATTTTTTCTTGGGTAACCAATCAACACAGCCTTCACCTAATTCTTACCATCATATCTCCAAAGTCGTCCATTAGACTCTGTGAAGGCAACGATTCCTTCTGTTTTATTGTAGTAAGCTTTGTGACGGGGATTGGATGTTGTGAAGGAAGAAAAAACATTGGCGTAAGTGGTGTCATACACCTCAAAGCTATCATATTTGGTCAATACTTCTGATGTCATTGCCGTGGAAGTACGATTATCCACCGTCATTTTGAACGCTGAGAAACCTGCTATATTTGTGATGTTTTCTGAAACTTGGATTTCTACCTTATCTATTACTTTTTTCTCACCAACGGAAAGGTCAAAATCGTTATAAATCTTTGCATTTAGTAAAAGGGAGCCTCCTATCTCTTTTAGGGTGTATTCCCAACTTTGGCTGAACATACAGTTTACGATGCTGTCTACTACTTTGTTTACTTCCTTGATATAAAATATGTTATTGAGTGAACTGTGGCTATCTCTAAACGTGACTTCAAATACTTTTTTTACACCTAAGGAATCTCTGAATATAAGATTATTTACATTTTTGTAAGGTAAAAATTCTTTGCTCGTTTCTACAAGGTTTTGTTTACCTAAATCAAAGGTACACTGTACAGCACCATCTGCCGTATCATCTGAGTTTATGCACGAAGTTATAGATGATAACATTGCAAAACTTACAAACACTCCTATCCACCAATTACCATTTTTGAACTTCATTTTTTACGTATTTTGAATTATTTTGTTTTTGTCTTAAACTATGATGTTCCTTAACAATAAAAAATATCTTTATGTTTGGAGAATGATGATTTTATGCTTTGTTTTGTAATGGTCTAACCTATCAAATCTCTTTAGCTTACATCTTTCATTGAATGAATTATATTAGCGTTAGGATATTTTATGTCCAAACTGATTGTATAATTTTAACTTAAATTTGCTTACTTAATCTAAACTTATTTATACCAATTCAAGGCAAAGGTGGAGAGCTAAAATCATTAGCACTTTATCTAGTCTTTTGCCTTATGCAGGCGGCATTTACTTTTTTTCCTGTCAAAAAAAGTAACCAAAAAAGACCAGTTCAAAAAAAGGCGATTGCGAAGCACCGTTC
>DAOLFJ010000160.1:6686-10469 GCA_035326365.1 Saprospiraceae bacterium
AATATCCGTAGGATGTCTTAGAGCCATCCGACGAAGGGTAAAAATTATTCTTTAAATATTTTCACATCTAGTTTTGCTACTTTCTCTTGATAGGCTTTCCAGTCTCCGGTTATAAATGTGGTGACGGATTTAGATGATTTTTCGGTCATTATTTTAGCTTTATCTAGGGAGATCAACGCGTTTTCTTTTGGCTCACTCCATGAAGATCTGATATAACTTAATGCTCCGAAAAGGACACTATTTAGTTGGTCAGGATTGCGTTGAATGCCTTTTACATTTTCAGGCGAGATGTATAGGTCAGATAATTCATCTAGGGATTTATGGAGCTTTTTGTGGAGCTTTTTAAATTCATTTTTGATAGTATCTGGCTGGTTCTCCATGAGTTTATCTACGATGGCAATGGATTTTTTTGCATCTAAGATTTTGTCGTAAGACTGTTTTGCTTCTTTTACTAAAAGGGCGTGTTGGTCTTGTACTTTTTTAATGGCTGCTAGATCTTCTTTGGTCATTTTATCATTTGGATCCATAAGTACGTCTACATAAACAGAATCCTTGTGGTCTCCGAGCGTGATGACTGCTTTGTATCTACCTGGTAGCACTGTGTATCCACCTGGCAGGTCTTCGTCATCTTTTGGTTCTGTACGTGAAGGATATCTGATACCATTGGTCTCAAGTCCCCAATGTAGCTTATTCAGTCCATCTTCAACTTTGCGCGTGGTGGTGCGGACTTCTCTGTTTTGATCGTCATAGATAACGATTTTTGCTTTTGAGTCACTTTTATCTTTGTCATCACCTTCTTTTTTATCCTTATCATCTTTTTTGTCTTTGTCATCGGACTTTTTATCTTCTGATTTTTTATCCGTTTTAGCATCTCCTTTTGGCTTCTCTACAGGTTTTTTCCAGACATTAAAAGCTATTTTATCGTAAGACTTATTATCTCCTTTGAACTCTCCTTGACCTGAAAAACGCACTCCATCATATGACCTATAACTCACCAAATATGCTCTAGCTGAGGCAAATACATCAAACTCCGAATTCAATATTTTCAAACCCTGAGCTGCAATTTCCCTCAAAGGATTCAGGTCATCTAATATCCAGAATGCACGTCCGAAAGTACCTAAAACAAGGTCGTCTTCGACTGGGTGGATCTTCATGTCATTGACTTGTACTTGTGGAAATCCTTTATTCCAATGGTGCCACTTCTGACCTTTATCAAAAGAAACATAGAGTCCCACATCTGTACCGAGAATCATTAGATTGGGTTCTTTATGGTCTTGGACGATGCTCAGTACGAATCCTTTTATTTGAGTATCATCTGCTATTCGAGTCCATGATTTTCCGTAATCTGTAGTATGGTAGGCATATGCACTATTGTCATTGCGCCGATAATTATTGGCTATTACCCACGCTTCTCCAGCATCCTTATTTGATACGTGTATCTGTGGTATCCAACTCCCTATCGGCAGTAATTTGAATTGATTTACATTATTCCATGTCTTGCCACCGTCTTTGGTCAGTTGTACATTTCCATCATCAGTGCCTACCCATATGACATCTTTATTTACTGGACTAGGAGCAATAGCAATGATGGTAGTGTAGTTTTCTGCATTGGTTGCATCCATGGTTAATCCACCACTTTTATCTGCTTTTTGTTTGGTGGTATCATTGGTCGTAAGGTCCGGTGATTTGATGGTCCATGATTCGCCACAATCGTCTGAATAATGTAGATATTGGCTACCAAAATAAACACCACAATCGCGGTATGGATCTTGGGCAATGGCTGCATTCCAATTGTATCTCAACTCTACATTATGGTCAGGATGATTGGGTTTTATAAATCTCGTTTTGCCCGATTTACGATCATAAAAGCCTACATTACCACCTTGTGACATCGCATATCCGTATCGACTATCTGCTCTAAAAGGCACGACATCAAAACCATCTCCGAAGTACAACTCTTGGAAGTCGTGATTACGAATGCCACCACGTTTGAGTACCGCTGAAGGACCTACCCACGAACCATTGTCTTGCATACCACCATAAACATTGTATGGAAAATCGGTATCTACATTGACATGGTAAAACTGTCCTACTGGAATATTGCCCGCAAAATACCAATTTGCGCCACCATCTCTAGATATATTGAGACCACCGTCATTACCATCAATTAGATAATCTGTGTCTTCTGGATGTATCCAAAAAGCATGGTGATCGGGATGTACATCATTGCCATAGTCGGCTATATTTCTGAATGATTTGCCACCATCTTCACTCAACGTGACGTAGGTAAAGATATTATAAATGCGGTTTTCATTTTTAGGGTCGACGTACAATTCTGAGTAATAAAAAGGTCGGTCGCCAATGTTTTTGGTGGATACTAGGCTCCATTTTTTGCCACCGTCAGTAGATTTGTACAAGCCATTTTCCTTCGCTTCTACGAGTGCGTAGATGATATTGGGTTTGTTGTGTGCTATGGCTAGACCTATACGTCCTAGATCACCTTTGGGCAATCCATCTTCATCACTTATTTTTGTAAACGTCTCTCCACCATCATAAGAAATATGCATACCTGAGCCTTTGCCCCCTGAATTAAAAAACCATGGCTCTCGTTTGTGCTCCCACATGGCTACGATGAGTTTGTTGGGATTGGTAGGATCGGTGATCATATCTGCGGCACCTGTGAGGTCATTGACAAACAGAATTTTTTTCCAGGTCTTGCCACCGTCTGTGGTTTTGAAAACGCCACGATCGACATTGCTTCCCCATGGAGAACCCAACGAAGCGGCAAATACGATGTCAGGATTGTCTCTGTGGATGATGATACGGTGGATGGTTTTGGTATTTTCTAGCCCCATACATTTCCATGTTTTGCCACCATCTAGGGATTTGTAGATGCCATTGCCAGTATTGAGTGAATTGCGTGGATTGCCTTCGCCTGTACCTACCCAAATTTCTGATGGATTTTTTTGATTGATTTTGATGGAACCTATCGCCAAAGAAGACTGCTCATCAAAAATCGGTGTCCAACTAGTACCTCCATTTTCTGAAAGCCAAACACCACCTGATGCTGCACCTGCAAAAATACGATGTGGGTTGCTAAGGTCAACGTCGATAGCTGTGATACGTCCACTCATGCCTGCAGGACCGATATTGCGAAACTTCATAGCCTTAAAATCATCGACTTTGAACTGACCAAAAGTGACAAAAGTCATAGTAACAAACAAACAAGCGTATAAAAACTTTGACATAGGTGGTGGTTTGGATGATAAAAAGTTGATGCAAAGTAATAGAAATAGCATTAGCTACCAAAAAAAGTGGACAAAATGTATGAAAAATGTAGCGGCAACGTAGAAAGATGGTTAAACGGCAGTAGCTTCATTTTCGCTCTAGGGTCAATAAGCGACCATTAAGCTGAGTGCAACGAAGACTGATGAGCGATTATTTTGATAGCGGTGATATTTTCGCTCAACGGTCATCCTGCGGATGCTCATTGGTCGAAAATAAAGGTAAAAATAAGACTGTATCTCGAAATTCACTTTTATAAAATTGCTTTTGTTTTACCCCGTTTCTAAAGGGTGACAAAGGGAATTTTATAACAACAACATGAAAAAATGGGATACACCTGAAAACAATCGACCATTAAGCTGAGTGCAGCGAAGACTGATGAACGATTATTTCATAGCGGTGATATTTTCGCTCAACGGTCATCAGTCGACCATTAAGCTGATTGCAACGAAGACTGAAAAGCGATTATTTTATAGCGGTGATATTTTCGCTCAACGG
>DAOLFJ010000530.1:0-2111 GCA_035326365.1 Saprospiraceae bacterium
TTGTTTAAAGATTGTTTTATACATTTTGCTTGTTGGATTGATCTTGTATTTGAATGAGTATATTTTTTAAAGAAAGAAGCTTTTCTGTAAGAGTAGTTATAATAGGATAATTAGATGGATCAAAAGCCAAGCTTTCATCGATAAAGACTAGTAAATCTTTTAATCCTTCAAGAAATATTGAGTTAGAAGTTGCTTGAAAAATGATATCTACTTTTTGTTCCAATATTTGGCCATTCAAAAAATCATTCTGGCTTTGTATAAATAATTGATCTTGGTGGATTTGATTTATATCATGGGCCAATTGATATAATTCGACCAACTTTAATGCAGCCGTTGGAGCCAATCGTAAACTATCCATGAACGATCACTATATAAAGTATCAGAAAAACTATCACAGAAGTGATCCATAATAATTTCCATAAAAAGTGATTTAACGTATTTTCATCTATCTCTCCATTTTGCAGGCTTTCTCTTCGCCACCTATTCCTAAATATTTGCCACATAACTTGTGTATTTAATTTGATGGGACAAAGGTCGAGCTTATAAAATATGTAAAAAATAAAGGATCGCTGTGGAGATATAAAGATTTTATAAAGAAGTGGTATGATATTCAACCCTTTCAGGGTTTTACTTCGCTTTTACATTGGTACCACAGGTTTCAGCTGCGGTTATTCATATTGAGTCCTTTCAGGACTGGTGCTAGATTTTCAGACTTCTAGGTGTGAATTCATTATTGGAATTGCAAACTTGTTTGCAATAATTTAATTGAAACCTTACAGGATTGTAAACTTGTTTGCAAAAACTGTAAATTTTGTTCAATATAAAACAAAAGTAATTATAACTAAATCAATTAATATCAATCTAAGCAAACGAATTGATTTGATGAATATTTGGTGTATATTTGCATAAAAATATCAAACAATGACTAGACAAACTATATCTTTCACAAAACCAAATGATAAATGGCTGAAATCACAAGTGGAAAATGAAGAATTTAGGAGTAAAAGTGAACTTGTAAACGATTTGATTAGACAGGCTAGGAAACAACAAGTTCAGGTAGATTTAATAAGAGAAAAATTAGATAAAGCAGAAAAAAGTGGATTTACCATTGATACAAAAGTGCAAATCTTTAGGATAATTAAAAGTGAAACAAAATTAATACATGGAGTTTAAAATAAAAGAGCGATTCAAGGTTTTAATGTTTTTATTGTTTGTCATAACCATTGTATCCTGTGCTAAAATTTACAACAAACCTGATTTTAGATTGATCAAAGAAAAATTTGAAATGCATCCAAGGTTAAGAATTGATGGATTTTATTATGATACTATTATAATACCAGAAAACATTTCACCTAATTATCCAAGAAAGGTTGGCATTCGACCAATGGTAATGTATGGAGACGGTACCGTTTTTAAAATGTATGGAGTGTTTACATGTCCATGGTCTAATGACGAAAATATTAAAAATTTGATTGAAAAGCTTATAATGGAAGTTAAATATCACATTGAAAAAGACAAACTTACTATTAAAAATAAGCCAAATATTTGGGATTGGGGAATGTATCGAATAAATGAAAATGAACTTTTGTTTCAAACTTATAGAAATTTTCAAGGTGATTATTTTCTTGTAGATTACCAAGGAAAAATTCTAAATGATACAACAGTCCAACTTAAAATAGTGAATAACAGAACAAGAAATGCAACAGATATTGGGAAAATGGAAGAGTACAAATTTGTTAAGTTTCATTTAAAACCTGATTCAAACAATTATATCAAAGCAAATATCACACAATTTGGTAAATTTTAATTCATTTAACATCCGCTACTGGAACCGATACCCTACACCACTTTCCGTAATAATGTGTAAAGGATTGGTGTAGTCTGATTCTATTTTTTTGCGAAGCGTGCCGACAAATACACGTAGATATTGGGTTTCCGTTTGATATCCTATGCCCCATATTTCTCGGAGTATGTATTGATGGGTCAATACTTTCCCTTCATTTTTGGCAAACAGGGCCAATAGATTGTATTCTGTAGAAGTGAGTTTAAGTAGTTCATTGTCCTTCTTGATGACCCTTCCGACAAGGTCTATTTCCAAGTCGCCACAGATG
>DAOLFJ010000161.1:0-10413 GCA_035326365.1 Saprospiraceae bacterium
ATAAGCAACCGTTATTGTACCAGTTGATTCCTGTATTGTCCAAACAATTTGAGCACGTATTTCCAGAATTATACATGCAGAAATCATTTGTAGAGAAAGTCATCAGAGAAGAAGAAAAGTCATTTTTGAAGACACTTGAAGGTGGACTGAGAAGAATAGAAGACCTGAAAGTCACTGACAATCAAGTAGATGGAAATGATGTGTTTGAATTGTACGATACCTATGGATTTCCAGTAGATTTGACTCGATTGATTGCTGAAGAACGCGGTTGGAAAGTCGATGAAGAAGGATTTACAGCGGCATTAAATATTCAGAAAGAAAGGTCTAGAGCTGATGCCAAAAGAGAAACAGGTGATTGGGTGATCGTAGGTCAAGAAGGACAAACTACTTTCACGGGTTATGATGAATTGATCGTACAAGATGCAAAAGCCATAAAGTACAGAGTACTCAAGCAAAAAGACCAAGAATTGTATCAATTGGTATTAAATACGACGCCTTTTTATCCTGAAGGTGGTGGACAAGTAGGAGACACTGGTTTTTTGATGTTTGATGGAGACTTTGTCAAAGTATTGGACACCAAAAAAGAGAATGACCTTATTATTCATTTTATCGACAGAATTCCAGACAATATAGACGCTCAGATATATGGTGAAGTAGATGCGACAAAGAGAATGCTGACAGAAAATAATCACTCAGCTACGCACTTACTACATGCCGCTCTTAGACAAGTGCTAGGTACACACGTGCAACAAAAAGGGTCATTGGTCAAAGAAGATTATTTGAGATTTGATATTTCTCATTTTCAGAAAATCACAGATCAAGAGATTGCACAAGTAGAAAAAATAGTCAACGAAAAAATTCGTGAAAACATACATCTCGAAGAAGCAAGAGCATTACCTATAGAAGAAGCCAAAAAATCTGGCGCGATGATGCTTTTTGGGGAGAAATATGGTGATACAGTCCGTATGATTACCTTTGATCCTAGTTATTCTCGCGAATTGTGTGGTGGCTGTCATGTGAAAGCAACCGGTCAATTGGGATTTTTTAAGATAACATCAGAAGGCGGTATTGCTGCAGGTGTGCGAAGGATAGAAGCCGTGACTGCAGTAAAAGCTGAAGAATATATTAATAATCAAATGTATGAATTGACAGCTATCAAGTCATTTTTTAAGAATAACATTAATACCGCAAAAAACATCTCAGACCTACAGGATGAGAATAAAAATTTGCAACGCGAGATAGAAAAATTGAGAGCCATCCAAGCCGCATCTTTAAAAGATAATCTTGTAGCTAGTGCCAAAAATATGGATGGAGTCAAGGTATTGGCTGTAAAGCTCAAAGATATGGATAGCAAATCTGCCAAAACTTTGGCTCATAATATCCAAGCGGAATTGGGTGATTCTGTCATCTTATTTGGACTAGAAGATCAAGGTAAAGCCACCATAATGTTGACAATATCTGAAGCACTGACCAAATCGAAGTCATGGCACGCAGGCAATATTGTGAAAGCATTGGCTGCAGATATCAATGGTGGCGGAGGCGGACAAGCATTTTTTGCTACAGCAGGAGGAACAGAAGTAGGTGGATTGGATAAGGCATTGTCGAGATTGGATGAATATTTGAAGTAATTCTTTGGTTAATCATATTTGAATGAAAGGTTTTTGGTCGCATTTAGTTGTGGGTTTTTGTCTCTTATTGATGATAGGTTGCAAATCATTTTTGGGTAGATCAGGTCATGATGGTCTTTCGCTTACAGATTGTCTAGCTGATAGAAAAAACCAAGAAACATTAAGAGATCAAAAGGGTAGTATTACCAAAGTGGCGGAACAATATATTATACTTTCAGAAGATGGTAATAGTCGATATTTGGCCTGTAATCTGCCAGAGACTTATAAAAATGATGGCGAAAAAGTGACATTTACGCTAGTCGTGAAAGAGATTTTTCCAAACGAAAGGCTAATTGCAACACCTGCATATCTTACAGAAATCAAATCCAAACCTTAAACCTTTGACATTACACCTTAAACCTTAAACATCATTAAACCTTAAACAACAACATAATGGGCGAATTAAAATGGAGTTACAATGAGTTTTTAGCTTTTCTGCTAATTTATATATCGCATGTAGATATGGAATTTGCCGAAGAAGAAAAAGCAATGATCAAAAAGAATGTTGGAGTTGCAACATTTGATAAAATGGTAGCGGAGTTTGATAGTATGAGCGATTACAAAGCTTATGAAACGATTTTGTCTTACAAAGGTGTGTACTTTCCGACTGTAGAGCAAAAAAATGAATTGATCGACAAGATGAAAGACCTATTTCATGCAGATGCAGATTTTAATATTATGGAGAAAGAGCTCTTGCACTTTTTGGATAAAATGATGTAAGGATTTTTTTAAACCACTAAGGTCACTTAAGGAAGCACTAAGAGTACTAAGGTAGATTGGTACAGCACATGGCATTTAAAATACTTTGTTGTAAATCAATTCTATCTGATTTTTACTATTAAAAGACATTCTAGTTTATTAATATTGTTATTGAGATTATTGTTTAACTTTGCCATAAATTCAAAGATTAATGTTTGATAAAATAGAAATCAAAGGTTTTAAATCAATTGTCAATGACACTATTGAATTAGGCAGAGTCAATGTGTTTATAGGAGAAAATGGTTGCGGGAAATCAAATATTTTGGAAGCTTTTGCTTATTTGAGTAGTGAGGGGCAACCCATTGAAATAAAACAAAGTTTACTTTCTGAAAAAGGTGTAAGGTTGGCAAAACCTTCGTTGGTACACAGCTCATTCAAAGATTTTAATCAAACAGAACTTGTACTATCCATATTTATTAATTTGAATTTGAAATTGGAACTTCATTTGGAAGCAACGGATGAGGAGACTTTTAAAGAATGGTCCCAAGTTGCAAATCCAAAACAATTGGAGGAAATAAATCCAATGACAAACTATAAAATCTTTTGCCTAAATACACCTGCACTCAGAGGACTTACAGGCTTAAGCAAGTCTCAGCCTCTAGGTATTTATGGTGAAAGTCTTGATGTCCTCCTTGCTAACCTTGACAAGAATGAAACTGAACAGCTAAAGTCGTATAGTTACATGATTGATTGGCTTGATGAGTACTTGATTGATGTACACGATATGATGAAATTACAGCATTTTAAGTTAAATCTCGGGCAATCAAGGCTCTACTTCTCTGATAAATATATGGCAAAAGGCAATAATGTTTTCTCTATAGAAAATGCCAATGAAGGAATCCTTCATGTTTTGTTTTATCTTGCTTTGATGATAAGTAAAAAGACACCTAAGTTTTTTGCTATTGATAATATAGAGTCATGTCTCAACCCACATCTTGCAAGACATATTACAAGAGAAATATGTAAACTGGCCAAAGAAAATGACAAACAATTGCTCATCACAACCCATAATCCTGCCATCTTAGATGGTTTGAATTTACATGATGATGAGATAAGACTTTTTGAAGTATCAAGAAATAGAAATGGACACACAGTTACTAGAAGAATTAAAGTCAAACCTGATCACCAAGATAGTGAAGGTAGAAGTTTAAAGCTTTCGGAACTTTGGACTAGAGGATATTTAGGAGCAATATCTGAAAATTTCTAGTATGATTGTAGGTATTATTGCGGAAGGTGTGACTGACCAGCGTGTAATCAGAAATATTCTTTATTCATTTGACCTAGAAAAAAATCAAATACGATTTTTAAGACCAGAGTTATCAAGAGATGCAACAGACGGTTTTAGAAATATGTCTGAAAGACAGTTTGGTAGTTGGACGAATGTGAAAGATGAGTGCGTAAATAAATCTGGCATAAGCAGTTTTTTCGAAAGTATTATTGATGACCAAAAGTTAGTTATCATTCAACTTGATTCTGACGTTTGCTCTCAGTATGGCGTCAATGAAGTCATCCCAATAAATGATCATCCTTCTATCGAACTTCAAAGGAACAAAGTCATAGCCATAATAAAAGAATGGATGGAACATGCATTTAGCGAACAAATAGGATACGCCATTTGTATCAGAAACATGGATGCATGGGTTTTATCTTTGGAAGATTTTAATCCCAAAAAAGATACTTCTTTTATTTCCGACCCAAAAAATAAATTAAAAACTGGAAATAGAAACCTTCGTTCAAGATCTCAAGCAGAGGCTTATGAATTGATTTCAGATCCATTTAGCAAGAAGAAAAAACTTGCAAAAGCTACCTCCAATAACCTGAGTTTAAAATTTTTTGTTGATGAATTGGGGCAACTGATTAAATCAAAATCTTCATAATGAAATGAGCATGAGCAATAACACACAAACCGTTAAGATTATTTCAATGCGAATTCCATCTGGCTTTTATAAACAGGCATTCGGAGAATGTCAATAAAAAAATAAACAGATGAAACCCAAAATTTACGCAGTAGTTGACATCGAGACGACAGGCGGTATGGCTCGTAGAGATCGTATCACAGAGATCGCTATTGCGCTTTATGATGGTGAAAAAATAATAGATTCTTTTCAGTCATTGGTCAATCCTGAAAGATCTATTCCTACCGAAATCACTCGCATCACAGGTATCACCAATAGTATGGTGGCCAATGCACCCAAATTTTACGAAGTGGCAAAACAAGTGGTGGAGCTTACAGAAGGTGCCATTTTTGTAGCGCATAATGTAAGGTTTGACTACAGTTTCATTAGAGAGGAGTTTGCAGCACTTGGTTTTACGTTTACACGTAAACAGTTGTGTACCGTAGTGCTAAGTCGGAAAGCATTCCCTGGGTTACGGTCTTATAGCTTGGGCAATCTCATCAGACATTTCGATATCAAGGTGGAAAATCGACACCGCGCTATGGATGACGTATTGGCTACAGTCAATGTATTGGGCAGAATACTCTCACAAGAAGGTGGAGTACATCAAGTAGATAGAATCATTAATGCTGGCATCAAAGCGTCTCATCTGCCCAAGGATATTTCGATGGAGCGCATTCATAGTTTGCCCGAAAGTACTGGCGTTTATTATTTTTACAATGAATATGGCCATGTCATTTATGTGGGGAAAAGTATCAATATTCGCAAACGAATCATGCAGCATTTCGGTAATATTGATGACAAGACAGACAAATTTATCAAAAAAGTAGCAGACATTACTTACGAAGAAACTGGCAATGAACTCGTAGCTATGTTGCTAGAATCTAGCGAAATTAAAGCATTACAACCAGAAATTAACAAAGCGCAACGTACCAAAGATTATCCTTATTTTATTCATCATTATGTAGATGAAAAAGGCTACATACGATTTGATTGGGACAAGTCGAGTGTGAAGTCACGTCAAAATAAATCTATTCTAAACCATTATGGATCAAAGGGTTCGGCTCGTGGACACTTGATGATGATAACGGAGCAATTGGGGCTTTGTTCAGGTCTTACAGGACTGTACGAGTCGGTAGGCAGTTGTTTTTATTATCAAACCGGAGCATGTAGTGGCGCTTGTCAACATATAGAAACGCCTGAATCATATAACGAACGAGCCACAGAAGCGATAGAATATCTGCAAAGGAGTTTTACAGATAATTTTTTCTTGATCACAGACGGCAAATCCAATGAAGAAAAAGCAATCGTCCTTATAGAAGATGGTCATTATCGTGGTTATGGCTACTTAAGTATGGATGATTTGAACCAAGGTGTAGAAGAGTGGAAAGAAGCCATAAAGTATATGTCACCCAATCCTGAGTGTAATCAAATAGTAATGACTTGGATGGAAAAACATCCGATGACTAAGGTTGTAAAGTTTTAGGATATTTTATTACAATGAATTATTATTAGCTTTCTTTGTTTTTTCTTTTTCTAGATTTTTAAAAACTAAAACACCCATAATTCCAGATATCAAATCAATAAGAATGTGAATGATTACGACAATAAGTAAGGAACCAGAATGGAAAAATATCAAGCCAAATAAGATGGAAATAAAAAATATTTTTACCACACTCCAAGTCCCTTGATAATAATGACTTACAGCAAAAATAATTCCTGGTATGATGATCGCAATCAAAAATGAAAATTCCCAAACTGGCAGATAATAGGAGATATAGGGAATTAGAAATCCGCGATATATGATCTCTTCACAAATTCCTGCTGAAAAAGCTAAAAACACATATGGAAGATATTCCTTCCAATTGAGTGGTACAATGTGCGACATTTGTTGGAAATCTTCTTGATTCTTTTTTATAGATCTTAAACTTAAAAAACTATCACCAAGATACAAAAAGACCAAAACCGTGGTGGACCATATAACTATTGGATTGACATCAGGTAAAACAAAACCTAAGGTCTCCCATGGTTTCTTACCTATGTTCCATGAAGAAAGGACTAAAAGTGCTCCAATTATAAGGACTAAGCCGTTTGTAAAATATAAGTGCTTTTTTGGTGGTAATTGATAGGATTTGTCATCTGTCATACTACCCGATATCAAAGACATAGCTGGAATAACTATCCCTACCAAAATTACAAATATGTGATCAAACCAATTAATTTCCAAAATATCAGTTGCCAAATTTTAAGTGTGAAATTATGCTATTAAATTTAGTTTTTTCGAGTTGTCTTTTATTAAAACCATAATTGTAATCTAAAGTTCTAAGGAGTACACATATTAAATATTTTACAAATGTATTTTATTTTGTTTTTTCAATGCATTAAGTTATTTTGTTAAACATTGAATTCGTTTTCGAACTCGGACTCTTTTTTACCAATTTCATTGAAATCTATGTAATTTTGTTTTTCTTTTTCTAATTCCTTAGTGATTACAACGTATGTTTCTGAAATTGAATCATGCCAGCCTCTTGATTTTTCTCCCAAAAAGGAAAGTGCATTAAACGGAATGGCGCGACAGAAAGATCTCTTTATGATTGTTTCTAAATTAGGTTTATTACCTTCGTGGTCTACAACAATAGTTCCAGTTAAATATTTGCCAATAGTCCTTCCAGTCATTACTTCCATAAAAATATAGTATGGAATAGTGAACAATAGACCAAATAAGTGTTCTTCAAGCTTATTCATCTCTCCAATATATGATATTATTGGCTTCGCATCATATCCAATGATATCGGATAATAGAACAAACACTGATGTTAATACAAATACCAATACTAAAATTAAAATAAGATCTATTAGATAATTTGCAAACCTTAGTCCTTTATTTGCTATAATATTTTGTGATATGATGTAATGATTTTTCATTTGATGTTTTAATTAGTTTCAATTTTATAATAGAAAAAAACAAACCCCGTGTTTATTTTAAAACTACGGGGTTTATGTATTTATTTTATACCTAAGGCTGCCAAGGTAGACAATGTCAAATCACCATATGGTAGACCTTTAGATTTTTGATAATCAGTAATAGAAAGTTGAGTTGCTTGATCTAAGGTACCGTTTTCGACGATTGGATAGCCTGATTTTATGAGTGCTGCTTGTACTCTTTTTATCAATTTTGCTGATCTGTTTTTAGGGCAAACAATAGCAACTTCTGTTTGACCACCTTCATTTTTTACGACTTTTATTTTTTCTTTTCTAATATCGTATTCAGTCGTTTTCTCATTATTTGGTAGAGTGTAAAGATTCATGGATACAGGTGGAATATCTTCCAATACTTCCACCATACAATCTGCGGGATTTGGAGATAAACAATCACCAGACTTTCTTCTCTTTACTAGTTCTTTACGACCTTCCATGATTGTAATTTTTGTAGATTTCACATTTAAGCCAGTTGTGTCTGACCCAGTGAAAATGTAATGGATTATCTCTTCTTCCACAATTACCGGATCAATAGTACACATAGCTTTGCAAACATTGTTTTGCGAATAAGCACTCAGGGAAATAAAAATACTTATTAGTATTAAAAATACGTTTTTCATTCTGTTTTTGTTTTGGTAAAAATACATATAAAAAACAAATATACGATGATTATTAATATTTGCAATATATAGATTGAAAAAAATATACTTATTTCTTTCTGATAATTAAATATTTACGGAAATGAGTTATTTCAAACTTCCACCTATCCAAAAAATACGATTACCTTTGTTGTAAAATTAAGAGGATTTTATGTCAAAGAATGTAACTGTTTTATCCATTTATTTCTTTTGTATTTTGATTATGCATTCCTGTGGAACGAAAAAAGAAGTCGCTGTAGCTCCACCACCAAATGTAAAAAGAAATCTTTATTCTGATATCGTGATAAATTATAAACTTGATAAATCAGGCATCAGGGATACTTTTAATCATGCGATTGACGATGCACTGAAAGCAAATTTTGATATTCCCGAATATGATATTAAATTAGCATTGTCCAAACAGAAGGATGCTACAGTCGAAATTGAAGGCAAAAACATTTTAGTGGTCTTGCCATTAGCGATTCAGGTAGAAAAAAATACTTTTCTAGCAAATCTCAAAGCCAAAGGTGTCTTAGAATTAACTTTTGTAACCAACGTGGATGTAGATACCATTTGGAATCTTACTACCAAGACTAGCCTTTCTACTCATAAATGGCTGGAAAAGCCCAAACTCTCTATTGCAGGATTAAATTTACCTATTGAAACTATTTCAAATCTTGTTATTAAAAATACAAAAAAACAAATAGAGCAATCTATAGACGCATCTGTTAAGGAGAGTTTTACATTAAAACAAAAAATGAAAGAGACAATGGCTATTTTTGACCAACCTATGCAGATGAACGTTAGTAACGGCGGATGGTTGGATGTGAAACCTGAACAAATGCAGTTAAATAAAGTGCAAAACGGAAGATATTCGTCAGAAGGTAAAATAGCCATGAAAATGTTAAATACTTTCTCTACTTACAAACCACAAGCCCAAACCATAACAAGACCACTACCTAAAGTATATTGGAATGAGGCAATTCCAGATAGTAGTACGTTTAGACTTATTACTGATATTAAAATGATGGATATCAATGGATTAATAAAGACAAATCTTGACGGACGAACTTTTACAGCAGGAGATAAATCTATAACATTGAGTAATATAGTAGCTAATTGCGATTATGAATTTTTTCGTGTTGTCACAGATGTAGCAGGTAGTGTCAATGGGACTTTAATCATCAAAGGTAAACCCAGATATGATGCAATTGCAAATGGATTTTATATGGATAATCTCGACATCCAATTAAAAACCAAAAATGTACTCCATAAAGCTGCAGCATGGATCGGAGAAGGTAAGATTAGGAAAGAATTAGAATCAATGCTGAAGTTTTCCATAAAAGATAATATTGCAAGTATTCAGGCTAATATAAATACACAAATGGCTGATTTTAACAAAAAGCATGACCTAGAAATGAAAGTAAAAATAGGTAGTATAGATGTCGAGTCGTTTGAGCTTAAGCCGGGTCAAATTGAAGCTTTGATGAAATCAAAAATTTATTTAGAAATCAATATTAAAGACTTTAGATCATTTAGTAAATTTTGAGAATAATATCAATACTAGGGGCTATTTTCAATATTTAAAGAAAAGTATAAATTTACAATTATTTAAAATTATCTGTTGACGATTTTTAGTGTTTGATATATGAATAATAATCCATTCCCTGTAATACAAACTGAACGGTTGGTTCTCAGACAAGTTACTCAAGATGATGCTTCTGTAGTATTGGCTGGCTATAGTGATAAACGGGTAAATCAATTTATGTCTGTGGCCTATCATAGTATGGAAGAAATTCAAAATCAATTGGATTGGTACAATAGTCTTTTGGTAGAAGAAAGTGGTATTTGGTGGGGCATTTGTTTGAAAGAAGATGGGCAGATGATTGGCAATGGTGGATTTCATAAATGGGAACATTTGCACAGAAAGGCTGAGTTAGGATACTGGATATTACCGGGATATCAGGGTAGGGGATTAGCAACAGAAGCTATCATCGCCATGATTACGCATGGATTTGAAAACATGTCTTTACACAGAATAGAAGCTGAGGTAGAAACTGAAAATGCTCCTAGCTCAAGAATCTTGCACAAGATAGGCTTTGAATTAGAAGGTATCAAAAAAGAATGTGAATATATTAATGGAAGATTTATTGATCTAGAATTTTGGGCAAAATTGAGATAGAAAAGGTTGATTTGCCAATATTCATAAGAGTTATAAATCTTAAAAATCTATTTTTGAGTTACTCTAATTCATAGTAGATATTGAATTCAAGGGTAAACTTAAAGAAAAACAAAAAACTAAAATGTGTGAAATGTTAGTTTTTTGTTATTCTTTATAGGAGTATGTTTAAATTTTTATTGCCTTATAATCAATGTCTTATGAAACTGACTTCGCAATAATCTAATCATTTAGTTGAATGAACTCTTTAATTCTTTAATCGTCAGAACCATAACCTATTGATTAGCAACTAAGAA
>DAOLFJ010000531.1:0-2089 GCA_035326365.1 Saprospiraceae bacterium
ATTCATCATGGTGTTGTCAATGCAGCAGGCGATCTCACAGCTTGGGGACATCAGGTGAACGGAAATCCTTGGACAATAGGTATTGCAGATCCAAACCAAAAGCAGGCATTGTTCAGTAGCTTCGAAATATCCAATAAATCTGTGGCTACTAGTGGTGATTATGAAAAGTATGTAATCATAGATGGCAATAGATATTCACATACGATAGATCCTAAAAGTGGAATGCCGGCTCAAGGATTAAAATCTGTAACCATTATCTGCCCAAATGCTGAACTAGCCGATGCACTCACAACGCCTATCATTGTGATGGGTAAAGACGCTGGATTACACATGATCAATCAAATGGTTGGCGTAGAAGCGATACTCATAGACGAAAATGACAAAATATATTATTCGAAAAATATAAAAATTAAATAAATGTTGATACAAAAAAGAAAAAGCATTGGCAGTTTAGGTTTTGTGGTAATTTGGTTGTTCTTGCTACCTTCATGTAGTTCTGTAAAACCATCCGAAAAAGCATATCTCAATGATGGCGAAATGCTATTGGCGCTTCGCAAATTAGAAAAATTAGAAATCAATTTTCAGTTGTACAGAGAAGGTTCCGCAGGGGCAACTGGTGGTAAAAGTGGTGGTGGCTGTGGCTGCAATTAATCATAAAGAAACAATAAAATGCTAAAAATAAATTTAAGTTTGCTGGGTCTACTTTTTTCCTTGGTCCAACTCTATGCACAGAGTTTTATCATTGATTCAACGAAGATCTACAAAAAGAAAGCCCTATCCTTTGAAGAAGCTAATATCATGTCTTCTTATTATCATCAGGAAGGAGTCCACTCTGCTATTACTGGTGGTGTCGGTACTGAAAAGTTATCTGATTTTGCCAATGTCATAGATTTAAAACTCAATCGATATGATGGTCGTGGCAAAAAATACACCTACGGTGCTGAGTTTGGCGTGGATTATTACACATCAGCTTCATCAGATAAAATAGATACAAAAGTTTCTTCGGCTTCTTCATCTGATGTGAGGGTATATCCTTCCTTAAATTATAGTGTTGAAAATGAAAAAACAGGACTTGTTCTAGGTGGAAATGTTGCTTTTTCTAAAGAATATGATTATACGTCTATAGGTGGTGGATTCAATTTTAATAAAAAATCTAAAAACCAAAATACAGAGTTCGGAGCCAAGATCAATGTATTTTTAGATACATACAGCCAAATCGTCCCTTCAGAATTTAGAGCTAACTTACCTTCTAGACAGCAAAAAAAAGGAGAAATAGGCAACGCAGCCAGAAATACTTTTGATTTGTCTATGACGCTTTCTCAAGTTATATCCAAGAGATTCCAATTAGCATTGACCTTAGATCTTGCGTATCAATCAGGCTTATTGAGTACTCCTTTTCATCGAGTCTATATGAATGATGGTTCACTTTTGCGGGAGACATTGCCAGGTACAAGATTCAAGATACCTGTAGGTATTAGGGCAAATTACTTCATTGGTGAGCACATGATTATTAGATCATTTTACAGATATTACCAAGATGATTGGGGCATGACATCACACACAGCCCATATAGAGTTGCCAGTCAAAGTATCATCTGCTTATTCAATTTCGCCATTTTATAGATATTATCATCAGACAGCTATTGATCATTTTGCACCTTTTCAGGAGAATTTAGTAGGTGCTGAATTTTTTAGCAGTGACTATGATTTATCAGGTTTTGATAGTCAGTTTTATGGCGTAGGGATAAGGCATACACCATTCAAATCGATAGCAAATTTATTTTCTATAAGTCAATTAGAATTGAGAGGTGCCTTTTATGATAGAAGTGATGGATTGTCGGCAGGGATCGTTACTTTTCATATCCAATTTAAAGGATTCTGAATGTGCCAAACTAAATCGATTGACATAGATTTTATAAATCTTATTTTTGATGAATTTTAGTTGATACATTAGGATTATAAACTCTTCTTTTGCTGTTTTAATTCAAGAGTATTAACTTTCCGTAAAATACCCAATATGTGGTGAAATTCCTATTTGATTTAATGGGAAAACTTATCTTTTTATTCCCGATTCAGTCCTTTATTTTTCC
>DAOLFJ010000162.1:0-5565 GCA_035326365.1 Saprospiraceae bacterium
AATTCTGTACCAGCCAAGACGGTATTCTGTTAAATACGTCAGACGCCACAAATGGTTACAGTTTGTTTACTGCTCAAGGGAGAACATATCTAGTTGACAATTGTGGTGAGATAGTCAATTCATGGTCAATACCATTCGCTGTAAGACATTGTAAATTATTGCCAGACGGTAATATATTGTATATGTCAAATGGGACAATTGAAGAACGAAATTGGGACGATCAATTTATAAAATCTATCTTACTCAATGGAGTGGGTTTAATCTTAGAATATGAAGTCATTAAGTTGAAAAATGGAAATTATCTATGTGTGGGAAGAGAACAAGTTTCCCTTCAAAAATTTGAAGAATATGGGTATGACATCCCATTTACAAATCCTACCCTTAGTGATGTAGTCATAGAAGTGGATGGAAATAACGGAGAAGTGGTTTGGAGATGGAACTTATTTGACCATGTGATTCAAGATAAATTTCCAAATAAAAGAGGATATGGCGTATTGAAGGACAATCCAGGAAAAATAGATATAAATGCTATTTCTACGGTAGATTGGAATTTTACAGAATCGTTCATGATAAATGGCATGGACTACAATGAAGAATTGGATCAGATCGTTTTGAGTGTAAGAAAAATAGGAGAAATAGTCATTATTGACCATTCCACTACTACTGAGCAAGCAAAAGGAAGTACAGGAGGGAAATATAATAAAGGTGGTGATTTGCTATACCGATATGGCAATCCTGCAAATTATGACAGAGCTCCTGAGAGTAGTCGTCAATTATATTTTCAGCATAATCCAAACTGGATTAAATATGGTGAGCACAAAGATAAAATTATGGTTTTCAATAATCTACTTTCAAAAGAAAGTTATTCTACTGTTCAAATTATAGATCCACCCATAAAATCAGATGGATCATATGCCATAGAAAATGACCAACCCTATATGCCATTGACACCAACTGTGGAATATGGTACCACCCAAAATAAAGTCAAGATTTGGAGTGGCTATACTTCTGGCGCCAAAGTCTTGCCAAATGGAAATATCGTGATCACCGAAGGCAGGACTGCTAAGATTTATGAAATAGATCCTGATGGTAATGTACTTTGGAACTACGCTGTTCCATTATCAGGCTATTTGTTTAGATCAGAAAGGTATAGTCATGACTATCCAGCTTTTATTGGTAAACAATTGACACCAATGGGTAATGTAGAAAGCCCACCTAGTAATTATGCGTGCAGTTTGTATTCTAGTACCAACGAAACAGTTGCTGATAATAAAGTATTTTATAAACAATATCCAGATCATATTAATATTTCATCTAGCATTGATTTTGAAATGCGTGCTTATAATTTACAGGGTCAATTGCTATATACCCTTCCATCACGAAATCAACAGATAGATTGGATTCATAATTTATCAGATCAAATTGTAATTCTTCAGGTTATCGCGGGAAATCAGATCTCTTCAAAAAAAGTCTTTATTTATTAAGAAGTTTTAAATAGTTTTTTGGAATATTAATATCAATAAATAACATATACAATGACATTAAAAATCTATATCTCTTTAGTTCTTCTTTTTTTGGTGCAATGTATGGAAGCTCAAAATTTGGGCCTATTGACCTACAACAAGGATAAGACGGCTGATGGCTACACCATGATTTATCCACATAATCAACCATCAGTATTTCTTATCAATAACTGTGGTAATATCGTGCATAGATGGGATGATACACCAAACTCAAGAGCTGGGAATACAGCTTATTTACTTCCTAATGGAAATCTGGTAAAAACTAAAAGACCAGCTGCGGTTGCTAATGACCCAATATGGGCAGGTGGTGGCGGCGGTACTATAGAAATAGTGGATTGGGATAATAATGTACTTTGGTCTTATACAAAGAATGATAGTATCGCAAGACTCCACCACGATATAAAGGTGATGCCCAATGGGAATATACTAGCCATAGTTTGGGAAAAGATGTCAAAAGACGAAGCAATTAGTTTAGGTAGAAATCCTTCATTAATTACACAAGATGCTTTGTATCCAGATGCCATTTATGAAATCAATCCAGCAAGTAGTGCAGTCGTTTGGTCATGGCATGTAAAAGACCATTTGGTTCAAGATTTTGATCCGACCAAACCTAATTATGGCGTAGTAGCAGACCATCCAGAATTGGTAGATTTTAATTATGACACAAATAATGGGGCAGCATCTTGGATGCATACAAATGCTATAGATTATAATGCCGAACTGGACCAAATATTGATAAGTATTCCATATTTTAGTGAAATTTGGATTATTGATCACACCACTACGACGGCACAGGCAGCTAGTCATAATGGTGGCAAGTCCAATAGAGGTGGTGATCTAATGTATAGAATTGGCAATCCCGCAGCTTACAAAAATGGTAGTGCTGCTGATCAAGATTTATTTTTCCAACATAATGCGACATGGATTCAGAATTTGCCTTTTGGGCATCCTGATGCAGATAAAATTTTAGTTTTTAATAATAGAAAAACAGCAACTGCATCGGCTATAGAAAAATTTTCGACACCTTGGAATATGTATGATTGGGACTATTCCGAAGTGAATAGTGTTTTTCTTCCATTGAGTTTCGAAAATACTATAACGCACCCTGGACCACGATCATTTTTCTCAGCAGGGCTTTCAAGTGCTCAGATATTACCCAACAATAACATCTTAATGCTAAGTGGTTCTTCTGGCTATATCACAGAGATGACGCAGGATAAAGAAATTGTATGGGAATACGTAGTTCCTTTAAAAGGCGGTCAACCACAAGAAACAAATGCAACCCTTGCATCCATGGAAAACAATACATTCAGAGCATATAAGTATCCTTCAGATTATTTGGCTTTTATGGGCAAAGATCTTACTCCTAAGGGAAATATAGAGTTGAATCCAGATTTGACATTATGCGACAGGTTAGTAGGTTCTGAAGACTTTACTAGTGCTAAAACTTACATTTACCCTAATCCTACATCAGAATATCTATGGGTATCTGGTGGATTAAAGCCATTCAATTCTGTACTTATTACAGACCAAAATGGTAGACTAGTCAAAGAATTGACAAAGTATAATGGTTTAGAACCAATATCAGTATCAGATTTGCCGGCAGGTATTTATTATATAAGTTTGAATAATCTTAATGCCGAACAATTTATCAAAAAATAGAAGTTGGAAAAATTTTATATCATAACTTATATTTGCTCCATAATTGACAAAATGTATTGCTTTTTAGATTCATGGGATTAATAAAGAAGATATTTTCTGGACTTTACATTCACCAAAGGTTTTATTACTTCGGTATAGGCGTCATTGTACTTATGGTGGTTTCTTTCTTTTTACCGATATTGTTTCTACCTGCACAGATAGCATTTTATATATTGTTGCTGTTTTTATTATTTGATATTTTACTTTTATTTAATGCTCATAAAGGGATTCAAGCATCCAGATTGCTCCCAGAAAAATTGTCTAATGGTGACCAAAACGAGGTCGTCATAGAATTGACAAACTACTATGGCTTTAAGGTGACTTGCGAGATTATCGATGAGATACCAGAAGAGTTTCAAGTTAGGGATTTCATGATGACTAAAGTTTTTGAAGCGAAAGAGTTTAGACAGATGGAATATCACTTGAGACCTACGTTTAGAGGTAATGTGGAGTTCGGTCGATTGATAGTTTTTGTTATTTCTCCCTTGTCATTGATCAAAAGAAGATTTTCAAGTGTAGGGAAAATGACCATTCCAGTTTACCCATCTTTTATTCAGTTAAACAAATATGAATTAGGTGCATTTTCAAATAAATTGATGCAACATGGTATGAAAAAAGTGCGACGATTAGGTCATTCAATGGAGTTTGAAAAAATAAAGGAATATGTCCCTGGAGATGATTTCAGGACTGTAAATTGGAAAGCTACAGCCAAAGCCAATAAAATGATGGTCAATCAATATCAGGATGAAAGATCACAAGCCATATATTGTATCATAGATAAAGGTAGGACTATGAAGATGCCTTTTGACGGTCTAAGTTTATTGGACTATGCTATCAATGCTAGTCTTGTGGTCAGTGGGATAGCTTTGAGAAAACAGGATTATGCAGGTTTTATGTCTTTTTCGCGGAGAGTAGACAATAGGGTAGTGGCGAGTAGAAAAGCCATGCAACATCAGCTGATTATGGAAGCTCTTTATAATGTGAAAACTGATTTTTTTGAAACAGATTTTGGAAAATTGTATGGTGATATTCGTAAAAATATCTCACATAGAAGTCTCTTACTGCTCTTCACAAATTTCGAAACAATGGATGGACTCAATCGACAGCTTCCATATCTAAAAGCCATTGCAAGAAGCCATTTGCTCATCGTAATATTTTTTCAAAATACAGAATTAGACGCCATCATTCATCATTCTGCAAATAATACACAAGAGATTTTCGACAAAATCATAGCGGAAAAATTTGTTTTTGAGAAAAAACTTATAGTTCATGAATTAAAGAAATACGGCATTCATAGCATTCTTACGAAGCCTGAAAATCTAACTATTGATACTATAAATAAATATCTTGAGATAAAAGCTAGAGGCATGATTTAGCGCTGCTTTCTCCTTCTGATGATCTGGCTTTAAGACAGCCTATTGGTAATTTTTGTATGAATAATAAACAAGCAATAAAAGAAATCACAATGAAAAAAGGGGTAAACAACAAACACGATAAATTCTTCAAGGCAATGATGGAAGATAGGTCTATTGCGACTGATTTTTTAAAAGAGTTTTTGCCTGCTTCTGTGGTCAGCCTAATTGATTTTAATACATTCGAAAATGTAGGTACGAGTTATATTACTGAAGACTTGAACGAATTGTTTTCAGATGCTATCTTTAAGTTTAAACTTAAAGAAATAGATGAAGAATGTTATGTCTCTGTATTACTTGAGCACAAAAGCAAACGAGATGATGCTACTGTTTTTCAAGTTTTAGGTTATTTGGCAAATGGCTATAAACTACAATGTACAAATAAAGAACCCAAGCGAGTTATCTTACCTGTGGTTTACTACCATGGAAAAGGTAAATGGAAAATAAGACGACTGGATGATTATTTCAAGAATTTTCCGTTGAGTTTAAGGTCATTTCTACCAACTTACGATATGGTTTACATTGATTTGGTCAGATTATCTTCTGATAGTCTTGACTCGCTAACCAATGTATTTTTAAAATCTGCATTGATGGTTCAAAGACATAATTCTTCTCCAGTCTTACTTCAGAGCGAAATTGAAAAAATCTTAACGACCTTATCCGACTCCACGGAAAGGAACTTTTTTTTCACAATCATTGTTTATGTTTTGGAAGTTTTAGAAGTTGACCAAAGTTATATTTTAGATATTTCAGAAGGAATATCCACAAATTTAAAAGATAAAATTATGAGTACATACGATCGTCTAATTGAAAAAGGAATCGAAAAAGGAATTGAAAAAGGAATTGAGCAAGGAATTGAGCAAGGAATCGAACGAGGAATAGGCAAAGGCATTGAACAAAACACAATTGATGTCATAAAAAATTGCCTA
>DAOLFJ010000162.1:5665-10224 GCA_035326365.1 Saprospiraceae bacterium
AAGGCATTGAACAAAACACAATTGATGTCATAAAAAATTGCCTAAAGAACGATATAAAAATCCCTATGATCGTTAACATTACAGGATTGAGCGAACATAAGGTAGTGGAGATTATAAAGAGTTTGAATTTATAATCCTTTTCCCGATGGTCTGGCTTAAAGACAGGCTATCGGTAATTTTGAGACCCGAACACCTAAACCGATACGATGTCTTTGAGCCATCGGATCAGAGACCACTAAACCACATCATATCTCTTCAAAATATCCAGTCTGTGTATTTTTTCTTACCTTATCCCAATGATAATACCTTCCATTCATAGCCACATAGACTCCATGTGGTAGCGTCTGCACAAATGATAAGGCTGCACCCAAATTAAAAAATCCATCTGAAGAAGTCCCAAATGCATATGGTATCATCGCACCTGTAAGTACAATCGTTTTTGGTATGTTGTGTTTTGCAATAGCTTCTGCCGTTTTTACAATAGTATCCGTGCCATGAGTTATGACTACTTTGTCATAAGGACTATTTTTACAACTATATATGATGATCTCCCTATCTGCATCTTGTATCTCTAGACTGTCTAGCATCATGAGGGTTTTGATGTCTACGTCCAGTGTAGATCTACCTCGCACAAACATCTGGTGCAAATGTGTATCTTTAAAGTATAATTGTCCCGTGATGTAGTTGTAGTCTTTGTCAAATGTTCCTCCTGTCACATAAATCTGTATCTTATTATTTTCCGACTGCATCTTTGTTTTAAATTTGGTTTTTTGGTAAAAGGTACATGTTGCTTTCTTACATAGGTATATTACCGTGTTTCCTATTAGGTAAAGCCACTTTTTTATTTTCTAACATTGCAAATGATTTGATCAATTTTCGTCTTGTCTCCCTTGGTTCGATCACTTCATCTACAAATCCCCTTGCGGCAGCTCGATATGGATTGGCAAATTTTTCTTGATACTCAGCTTCTTTTTCTATCAGTTTTTCGGCAGGATTTTCTGCTTTTGATATTTCGGATTTAAATATGATTTCACTCGCCCCTTTGGCACCCATGACTGCAATTTCAGCCGTTGGCCAAGCGTAATTCATATCAGCGCCTATATGTTTAGAGTTCATCACATCGTAAGCACCACCATATGCTTTTCTGGTAATGACGGTGATTCTAGGTACGGTAGCATCGCTGAAGGCATATAACAGTTTTGCACCATTGGTGATGATACCATGCCATTCTTGATCCGTACCTGGTAGAAATCCTGGCACATCTACTAATACCAACATAGGAATATTAAAACAGTCACAAAACCTTACAAATCTCGCACCCTTTTTGCTGCTTTCTACATCTAGTACACCTGCCAATGCATATGGTTGATTAGCAATAATGCCTATACTTCTTCCTGCTATCCTTGCAAATCCCACCACGATATTTTCAGCATAAGACTCATGTATCTCAAAAAAACTTCCTTCATCTACGATACCATGTATGACTTCTTTCATATCATAAGGGTGCATCGAGTTTTCTGGGATGATACCATTCAGAACATCACGATATTCATGGTCTGTGGTGTATGGCTTTGATGGTGCTTTTTCGCTACTATTTTGTGGTATATAGGATAGTAAAGTTTTTAGTTTTTCGATACATTCTAGATCATTGGCTGCTGTGAGATGGGTGACACCACTTTTGGTAGAATGGGTAGACGCACCACCTAGCGCTTCCGATGTAACTTCTTCATTGGTCACGGTTTTGACTACGTTGGGTCCGGTGACAAACATATAGGAAGATTGTTCTACCATGATGATAAAATCCGTGATGGCAGGAGAATAAACTGCACCACCAGCACATGGTCCCATGATGGCTGACAATTGTGGAATGACTCCAGAAGCTTTTGTGTTTCTATAAAATATATCAGCATATCCGCCCAAGCTATTGACACCTTCTTGTATTCTTGCACCACCTGAATCATTCAATCCGATACAAGGCGCGCCATTTTCGACGGCAAGATCCATGATACGACATATTTTTTCGGCATGTGTCTCTGAAAGTGCTCCACCGAATACCGTAAAATCTTGCGCAAATACATATACCAGTCTACCCGCTATCGTACCATAACCTGTGATCACACCGTCTCCAGGATATTGTTGATGTTCCATCCCAAAATCAAAGGATCTGTGTTCTTTCAACATTCCGATCTCCTCAAATGATCCCCTATCCATGAGCAATTCTACACGTTCGCGGGCAGTGAGCTTACCTTTTTCATGTTGTTTGTTGATTCTGTCTTGACCACCACCGAGCAAAGCTCTGTTTTTTAAATCTCGAAGTCTGACCATTTTGTCACGCATATCATTGGTATTTTTAGCCCCACAAAACTAGATAAATAATGATAATTTTTTAGGATAAAATATAAATTATTATTTCTCACCCGATGGTCTGCCTCTATCCTTCCGATGGTCTGGCTTCGAGACAGCCTATCGGTAACTTTAAGTTGAATCTGCGTCTTATGTAGTAAAATGGACCCATTGAATGAAAAAAACCTTAACTTCCCTTAACTCCTTAATGGTTCTATAAATCTGTTAATGTTTTAATTACCCACCAAACCGATACGATGTCTTCAAGCCATCGGATCAGATCACCCAGACACCCGATGGTCTGGCTTCAAGACAGCCTATCGGTAACTCAATGAACCAACCCCAAACCGATACGATGTTTTTTAACCATTAAATCAGATAATCCATAAACTTTATTAGGGTATCTCAGCACTTAATCGTCACATCTACACAGATCAAAACCCATTTTGCAATACTAAATTTGAGTGAATAGTTTCATTTACTCACTAGAAATGACCATTTACTAACAAAACATGCTGTTTGGCATTTAAAGATTATTTAGTTTGTTTAATATGTGTAATTTTACCAATTGATTTCAAAATAGCAAAAATCTTACTTTTGAGTTCATTTAGTTTTACGATTTCCAAATGTGGAATGGCTTTTGTATTTACACATAGAAAATCATAAATGTAAAATTATTTTGTGTTTAATTAAAAGCTCAGGCAACTGTTTACTCACAAAATGACACATTTCAATAAGAAAAATGCATCATTTAAATATGTTGATGTATTGGATATTAAAAATTGTATTATTTTTACATAAATTTTTAAACTTTTAAATTTAACAATCATATGAGAAGATTAAACATTCTGATGTTTCTTTCTCTGATAGCTGGGGCAGTGCAGGCACAGTTTATCAATAATGGTGCTACGGTGACTATACAGCCGGGAGCTACGCTTAGGGTAGAGACAAACTTTATCAACAACTCTGGCACAGTGACCAATAGTGGTACACTAGAAGTAATGGGCAATTTTGACAATAATGCAACATTCACATCTACAGACCCTTCTACAGTACGATTTATCGGTACCGCAGATGCCAATGTATCCACAGGTGGTGCTGTATTAAGAAACGTAGAAATGTCTAAAAACGGTGGAGATGTCGTTTTGCTTGATGATAATATGTCTATCGCAGGTACACTAAACTTTAATGGAGACGACACTAGAATAGTTACAGGTGCTCAGAGTCTCATATTACCGACTAGTGCAGACATTACAGGTGTAGATGCTAACGAGTATGTAGCAACAACTGGTGTAGGTAGATTGATTAAAACAGTTGCTGGTAATGCCACAGTAAATCTAGAAGTAGGTGACCTTACAAATTATTCACCTGTATCTAATATAGTGACTGGTACGACCTATTCAGCTGCAACTGTAGGTGGTAGAGTACTTACCACTGGTCTTACTACAAAATATGCTGACGCATCTGATTATATCAACAGAGAGTGGCAAGTGGCTGCTACTGGTATAACTGGATATGCAAATACACTCACAGGTACTTATGTGGCTGGTGATGTAGTAGGTATGTCATCTTTAGTGAAAGGTGCAACCTTCCACACGGCAGACTGGAGATTTGATGGATCTAACAGTGGAGCTAGTACAGTGATAGCAAGTACAACTAACACAGATGTTAGATTGTCAGGTAAAAACTTCTTTGGTAAGGTAAACTTGAAGGCGTTCTTACAAGGTGCATATTCAGGTGGAAGTATGAGTACAACGCTTAATACCAACGGTTTAATTCCCCTTACAAGCCCTTACACAGACGCACCTGCAACTGTAGCGTCTATTCCATCAGGAGTTACGGATTGGGTAAGATTGGAGTTAAGAGACCCTGCTGCACCTTCTACAGCAACAACTTTTAAATCAAGTGCATTTATAAAAAGTGATGGTACAATAGTAGGTCTTGATGGGACTTCTTTACCAAGAGTAAAAAATGGATTTGCTACTTCAGTTGTAGTGTTAAGTCACAGAAATCACTTACCTATTCGTACAGTTAATGCTGGATTAAATGTAGTTAATCCAACTTTGCATGATTTTAGTACAGGGTTAGGTCAAGCTTATGATAATACATCAAATACTGTTAACCGTGCCATGAGAGACGTTTCAGGAGTATTTGTAATGTGGGGAGGTAACGGAAATAGCAACACAACCATCAACTATGGAGCAGTTCTTTCTGAT
>DAOLFJ010000163.1:0-10219 GCA_035326365.1 Saprospiraceae bacterium
TATAGTGCTCTATAGTTTTTCAAAAATCTTAGGCAGTCCCGTAGGGACGAGATATATTGATTATAACATCCATAAATAATGTGAAGCCCAACATAAACAGTTCTCCATCTTTTTCAAGACATCTTCACTGCTTTGGCGTGAGAATGGGTTAAAGGATGAGTCGATCACCTACTTTATGCAAAGCCCAATGTGCAAAAACAATCGTGTGCAGCTTCAGCGGCATCCGCAACCCAAAAATTACTTACAATTTATTCTCATTGATCAAATCCAGCAATTCATCACGGTAGTTTTTACCTATTGGGAGTTGTTTGATCTTGCCTGCTTCCATCAGTTCTACCATGTTGCCTAGGATGGCAGTGATCTTTTTGATGTTGACGATAAAGGATCGGTGTACACGTTTGAATTTTGAAACCGGCAATCTATCTTCTAGACTTTTCATGGTCTGTAGGGTGATGACTCTGCCTGATTCTTGTCTGATGATGACATAATCCTTAAGACCTTCTATGTAAAGAATCTCGTCGTAATTGACTTTTACAAGTTTTTTGTCCGCTTTTACAAAGAAGAAATCATCTGCTACTTCGTGGGCTTCGTTTTCGTGGTCGATGTGTTTGGCAGAAAGTTTTTCAGAGACTTTATTTACAGCTTTCAAAAATCTTTCTAAAGAAATTGGTTTTAATAAATAATCTACTGCATTAAGTTCGAATCCTTCCACAGCATAGTCTGGATATGCCGTTGTGAATATTACACAAGGTGGATTTGACAACGTTTTTAAAAAGTCGATACCAGAAAGTTGTGGCATTTGGATATCTAGAAACATGAGATCAATATGGTTGTTTTTGAGCGCTTCATTGGCTTCAAAAGCGTTTTCACATTTTTTAATCAGTTTGATATCAGGTATTTGCGATATATAGGTCTCCAAAACTTCTAATGCCAATGGTTCGTCATCTACTATTATTGCGTTGATCATTTGTTTAATTGTTTTGATGTGATTTAATTATTGATAAGGTTAAGGTTGAGTTCAATTTTATAAGTATTGGGACTTTCTTTGATTTCTAATTGATGTAGATTTGGATAGAGAATATTCATTCTACGTTTCACATTTACGAGTCCGATACCACCAGATCTTTTTTCATTAATCTTAGGTAGAGATGGTGATTTACTATTTTCGAGTACCATTTGTAGGTCGTTATCCACCACATTAAGTTCCAGATTTACAAATCCTTGATTCACTTGATTATTGATTCCATGTTTAAAAGAATTTTCTATAAATGGTATCAAGATCAAAGGAGATATTTTCTGCGTATCTATGTCTCCACTTATTTTGAAATCTATGAGCATCTTACTACCATGTCTCAGTTTTTCGAGCTCTAGATAATTCTGCATATAATTGATTTCTTTGCTAAGCGGCACCTCCTTTTCATTACATTCATATAGCATATAGCGCATCATTTCGGACAGTTTTAGGACTATTTCAGGCGCTAAATCAGACTTTTTTAAAGTGAGTGCGTACAAACTATTCAACGTATTGAAAAGAAAATGTGGGTTTATCTGTGATTTTAAAAAGTTCAATTCTGACTGTAACGTTTTGCTCTCTAGATCCTTTTTTTCTCTTTGTTGGACGATCCAGTCATTCATGATCATGTATATAGTGGTAGATGTACCCACTATGAAAGTCGTAAAAAATATAAAAAAACGATTGCCCATAAAGCTTGACTGTAGTTCTGCATTGGCGGATGTCACGATATAAAAACAAGTGAGTTTGATAGGTGTCAGTAGTAAGGCGATCAAAAATAAAGCACCAAAGTGCCAAAGCAAGTTTTTGTCCTTCAGGTATTTGGGAAATAAGATGAAGTAATTAATATACGCAATGATGACAAAAAAACCAATATTCACCAAGTCTGTGAAAAAAGCATCTCGCCAGCCCATACTTGACACACCCGTCAAAAATACTATGATAAACAAGACCAGCCAAAACACTACATGATAGAAAGGAGGTGTCTTAGCCCAAGTTTTTAATATTTTATTGATGTCTGCCTTACCGGAAACCATAATAATAATTTATAAAATAGGGTTGTTATCCCAAATTCAAAAACAAAGATACAAAAAGATCATTGGAAATATCACTTTTTATTAGACCAAGGCCTAGCTTATGTAGATGAATCTAAGATATTGTTACTAATAGTAAAACCATAAAATCATGACATCATCAAGAATTGAAAAGGAATGCAATATCTTCCGTTTTTCTCATATCAATAAAATTACTACCTTTGCACCCGTATGAGGAGAGAAAAATATAATAGTGGTGGCATTGTGGTCATTTTTGAAGATAATCATTTGATCGCTGTCAATAAACCAGTCGGTGCCTTAGTGCATGGCGACGAAACAGGTGATGATACCCTAGCGGATGCTGTAAAAAGATATATCAAAGTTAGATATAAAAAGCCTGGGGATGTGTTTTTGGGAGTTATCCACAGATTGGATAGACCTGTCAGTGGTGTCGTGGTTTTTGCTCGAACGTCTAAGGCGCTTGTGAGAATGAACAAAATGCTGCAAGAAAAAACGATCGACAAAAAATACTTAGCCATCGTGGGCAAGCGTCCAGATGAGTTTTCAGGAACACTAATACACCACTTAGTCAAAGACGAAACTAAAAATATAGTCAAAGCCCACCAGAGTCCTCGGACAGGTACAAAAGAAGCTATTCTTCATTACGCTTTAAAAGGCGAACTCGATGGTAAGGTTTTGCTTGAAGTCAATCCCATCACAGGAAGATCGCATCAGATCAGGGCACAATTGAGTAAAATTGGTTGTTGGATAGTAGGTGACCTGAAATATGGAGCAACTTATCCATTAGACAATAAATCTATTGCACTTCATTGCAAAGAAATGTCATTCATGCATCCCGTTAAGAATGAGCCAGTTGTCATCACCGCAGAGCAACCCAAGAGCTTTCCTTGGAATATTTTTTCAATAGAGTCGGACGAAAAATTTTGATTTGTCAAAAAACATTGTACTTTTGCACCCGTGAGGGACATACGGTCAGCTCCTTCTGAACTCCCCCAGGGCAGAAATGCAGCAAGGGTAGGAGGTTGAGCGACTCGGTGTGTTTCCTCACACTTTTTTTTGTAAAAAGCCATTCCCTTCCACAATTACAAAATATAATAATAATGAAGTTTTTTATCGATACTGCTAATATTGATCAGATCAAAGAAGCCATAGATTTAGGTATTCTTGATGGCGTCACTACCAATCCGTCTCTAATGGCAAAAGAAGGTATCTCAGGTGAAAAAAATATCATAGCTCATTATAAAAAGATTTGTAAAATCGTAGAAGGTGATGTCAGCGCTGAAGTTATTTCTACAGATTATAAGGGAATGGTAGAAGAAGGTGAGCGTCTTGCCGACCTTGCAGACAATATCGTAGTGAAAATTCCTATGATTAAAGACGGTATCAAAGCGATTTCTTATTTCTCTGAAAAAGGTATCAATACCAACTGTACATTAGTTTTTTCTGCAGGTCAAGCCATCTTGGCTGCCAAAGCGGGTGCTACTTACTTGTCACCATTCGTAGGAAGAGTAGATGACATCTCTTGGGATGGTATCAAATTGATAGAAGAAATAGCATCTATATATTCTATCCAAGGGTACATGACCGAGATATTGGCTGCATCTATCCGTACACCACTTCATATCGTACAAGCTGCCAAAGCTGGTGCAGATGTAGTTACTTGTCCACTTTCATCTATTGTAGGTTTACTATACCATCCACTCACGGATATAGGTTTAGCTAAGTTTTTGGAAGACCACAATAAAGCAAGCAAAAAGTAGTATTTATCTATAAATCAGAAGGTAATATATTTAAATATGTTTTAATAATAAAATGAGCTTAATTTGTTTTAAGTTTTATTTTTATTAAAATAATATGAATAATCGTCTATTATCCTACTTAAAGGTCAAGAACATTATACCGTTTCCCAAATTTTGACGACATTTTTACATTTCTTCATGTAGAATATACAAACGATATTACAAACTTTGCGTAATTTGCCATTCCAAATTAAATAGACCTTAGTTTGAGATATCTTTTTACGATCATATATCTTGTTTTCCATATAAGTTTGGATGCCCAACAACCTTTTACATGTAGAGGGCAGTACTATCTTAGTCTCACTAAAAGCGGAAGTAAAAGTTCAGGTCTCTATGAAGTAAAAATATCAGAAAACGGCCAAAATATTTACCTAGATACCATATCGTCAGGCTTAAATCTTGTACTGAATGGCATGGGTTACCGCATCACAGACAATCTTATTTATGGTGTAGATCCTTCTACAGGCGCACTTAGGAAAGTAGGAAGTGATGGTGTTGCTATTGATCTTGGTTTGCCACAAGGGCTTCCCGCTGGACCTTCGTATTACGCAGGTGATGTCACACCTGATGGAAAATATTTATTGTTAATAGGAATAGGTGGAAGGCCGCAAATTATAAAAGTAGATCTCGCAGACCCAAGTTATCCTTGTACATTTATGGCCTTATCCAATAATAATGTATCGATTGTGGACATAGCATTTGACCCATTCACAGGTATATTATATGGACATGATTTCATAAATAGAAGACTGGTTATAATAGATCCAGATACCGGTGAAGTAAAAGGAAATTTTCTTCGTCAGAATCAAGTAGATCAACTAGGTGCTTTGTTTTTTGATTCCTTCGGCAATTTGTTTGGTTACGGCTCTTATGGCAATTTTGATCAAGACAAATTCGTCTCAATCAATAAAGTAACGGGTGAAATTTCGCTGTTATCGCAAGGTCCGCTTTCATCAGGTCAAGACGGATGTGCATGTCCTTATACGCTACAATTGCAAAAAATAGTCGAACCAGAAGTGGCTTATCCATGCACCAATGTAGTCTATTCCTTTGTTGTGAGTAATGGGTCTGGAACAACTCGTAGCAATATCTCACTTATCGATACCATGCCTGTAGGTTTGGTGGCAAAAGAAGTCATACAAAATCCTTTTGGTGGTAATGTAGTATTGAATGGTAATATTTTGACTATGACTGATATGATCGTTCCTGTAGGCATAGACACTGTCAGAGTAGTCGTAGAAGTAGGTCGTGATGCACTTGGATTATACAAAAATCAAGCTATACTATCAGGATTGCCCATAGCTTTGGGTAGTTTTACTTTTTCGGACGATCCATTTACTTTTATAGAAAAAGATAGTACAGAGTTGATGGTTTTACCATTGGATTTATCGTTTCTTGCGGAGTCATATAAGACTTGTCCAGGAGATTCGGTGTTGATAGATGCAACATTACATGGCTTGACATATCTGTGGTCGGATGGAGATACTTGCGCTCAGAAGTGGCTGCCTTCACCTAGTATTTTTAGTTTAAGCGCTATGTCTGGATGTGATGATAAAAGGATTGATATAGTTGTTAGTAATGATTTATTGACATTATCTATTTTGGAAGATACTATCTTGACCAACCTAGGAGAAAACATATTTTTGAAAAGCGAATATTCCAATGTCGATGATGATGTAGTATTTGATTGGACGACCGAAGATAACCCTGATGTAGATTGTAAAGATTGTCAAAACACCACTGTTGTCCCACATTTTGATGGTTATTACTTTCTAGAAATGTTGAATGGAGATGGATGTATTGTCCGGGATAGTGTCTATGTAAGGGTAGCAAAAGACAGAACAATTTATTCACCCAATATCATCTCGGCCAATGGTGATAATATAAATGATTATTTTTTTCTTACAGGGAATGCTTTAGCAGCAAAAGGTCTCTATCTGAGGATCTATGATCGATGGGGAAATATGGTTTTTGTATCAGGTAAGTTTCAGTTGAATGAGTCAACAGATGGTTGGGATGGCACGTTCAAAGGTAAAGCAGTAGTCAATGGTGTCTATGTATGGGTAGCCATGATGAAGTACATCGATGGCTACCAACAAATGTTAAGTGGTAATGTCACAGTAATCAGGTGAAAATCAATATTTTACTGGTTAATTTTTATTTAAGAAGATGAATTTATTTTACTATTTTCTTAGCTGAGTGTGATGTGTGACTGGCCTTTTCATTTTTAGTCAAAACTTTATAAAATGGCGTTAAGAAGCGAAAACTGTTCGAGCTAATACGAAATTAAAATCGAGTAAGTATGAACGAAGTGGCACTAAAGCCAATGCGAACTGCTAACTACAAAAGCGAGTTTTTTCGGTTTAGCTATTTTTTGAAGTTTTGGCGTTAAGAAAATGAAACAGCCTTGACTTTTTCTTTCTTTTGTGTCAAGACAAAAGAAAAGGACGTTAAAATGAATCTCCTATTTAAATTATCAACCACTAATATAAAAATGAAAAACAAACTAGAAATGCCCATCAAAAATATGCGGCGTATCTTTACGTAATAAATTCATTGTTCATCAAATCACATCATCGTCTTCAACCTTTCTACAGTATAAAGAATTTCTTCTTCCTTATTAAAAGGTGAAAAAGAAAATCGAATAGTCTTCCTTTCAGCGGGATGACCAATGGCTACCAATACGTGAGAATCTTCTTCTATGCCTGCGCTACAAGCACTACCTGACGAAGCAGAAATACCAGCAATATCTAAGTTCATGACGAGCATATCTGCCTTTGGTCCAGGTGGAAAAGAAACACTTAGTACATGTGCCAAAAAATCACTTTCTTGATTGCCATTAAATGTGATATCCTGAAATTCAGTCAATAGTTTTTCTTTGAATAATGATCTGAGTGATAGGATCTTTGTTTTGTTGCTATCTGTACAGTCAAATATGATTTCGAGTGCTTTTGCCAAGCCAGCTATGCCTGCTACATTTTCAGTTCCTGCTCTCATGTTTCTTTCTTGCGCGCCACCGTGTATGTATGGTGTGATGATATTTTCATTGCTTATAAAAACAAATCCCACACCTTTAGGTCCATGAAATTTATGTGCCGACCCAGATAAAAAGGAAATGTGGGATGCTTGAACATCAATAGGATATTTTCCAATAGTTTGTACAGCATCACAATGATACAAAGCACCATATTTGTGGCACAGCTGCCCTACTTTAATAGTATCCGACATTGCGCCTATTTCATTATTGCCATGCATGATGCTCACCAATGTTTTAACAGAAGTATTTGACAATAAATCTTCTAGTTGGTCATAATCGATGTTTCCAAATGCATCAACACGAAGGTAGATCACTTCACATTTTTGGTGATGACTCAGAAAATCTAGCGTATGTAAAATGCAGTGATGCTCTGTAGGAGATGAAATAATCCTTTGGATACCAAGATCTTGCACCGCATTTTTTAGAACCATATTATTGGCTTCAGTAGCAGACGAAGTAAAAAATACTTCTCCCAAAGATGCATTGATCACTTTGGCTACTATTTTGCGGGCGTTTTCGATAATTGACTTTGCTTTACGCCCATGCCTATGAATCGACGATGGGTTACCATAGGATTCATTCATGACTTCGGTCATATGTTGTACGACTTCAGGAAGCATGGGCGTAGTAGAAGCGTTGTCAAGATATATTTGCATAAACTGATTTAGGGTGCAAAATTAGGTAATATATAGAAGGTATTTATGAAAAATCATAAAGAGAAAATATTTTGCGTCCTTGTTCAGGTCTAAATTTTAATTTAATTGGTTTTGTTGAGCAAGTGCTTGACTGCGTTTTTTAGCTTTCATACCTCTAAAAAACAGCATTAGGTTAAAAAACAAAAGTACGCCTAAGAATAATGTAAATCCACCAATTTTAATGCTTAGTTTTTCGAAGAGAGCCACTTTGGTTTCTAGGAGATATGGGATTTCGAGATACCAAAATCCTGTGCCTAGTGCTAAAAGAAAAAATCCTAATCTAAATAATTGATTAGTTGATTCAGCCAAAGCTTGATTGCCAGAAAAAATCTCAGTCATGTAATTACCTGAGTTTTTGAAAAGAATTTTGGCAACTAATAACGTTATCATAATGATGAAAACAGTGTAAATTGAGTAAGAAATAAGATTTAAAGCTTCCATTTTAAATGAATTTTAAAGTAAAAAAATATTAAAAATAATAATGTATTTTGAATGTGTAAAAAACCGATAAGTGCTATAATTATTGCCACCCTTTTTATAATATATGTTGCTAAATATAAACCTACGAGTTCATGATCCCATATAAAAACTGATAGAAAGATAAATCCAATATTAAGCAAATAGAATAGGGTCAAAAGTATCAAATTGAGCTTGTCAGATAATGATTGGTCAGCTAGTAAAAAAGAAGACCAAGCTTTACCTTGTTTGTATAAAAATTGGCCAATGTATCCTGTAAGCAGACAACTAATTAAAATATACAAGATCATAATATTTGTATTTACGAAAAAAATAGGAATTAAAAGATAAATTTTTTAAAACAGCTTCATTATCCATTTAAAAAAACTATTTTTATCTACCTTTTCAACGGCATTTCCGATACTTGAAAGTTTTTCGGAAAGCTCCACCGTTTGGTCTAGCAAATTCTTAAATTTTTTATCTTCATAACTCTTTGTATCAAAATCACTTAATCTTTTTAAATCTCTAATTAATGGTTCGATTTCCCTTTTCCTGCGCTCTCTCATTATTTTAATAGCTACTTGCCACATGTCCTTTTCTGCAATGAAATACTCTTTTCTGTCACCTGCAACATGCTTTTTGTACACTAAACCCCAATCAATTAATGCTCTAATATTCAGATTAGAATTACTTCGAGAGATTTTTAACTCTTCCATTATTTCGTCAGTAGTCATTGGGTTTTCACTAGCTAATAATATAGCATGGATTTGCGCCATTGCTTTATTAATACCCCAATTGGAACCTAAACTGCCCCACAACTGAACAAACTCTTCTTTTGTCTCTTGATAATTCATAATGCAAAGGTAATTGTTATTTTTCTAATTTCCTAATAATTTAGGATATTAATTTTCTTTCAATGCTAGGTAGAAAGCGAGACGCTTTCACTAACCCAAGCTTTGCGAAGAAGCAAAGCTTATTGGGAGCAATTGTTTATCTACGATCTATCATCTTTTAGCTACGATTTTATCTCTAGTATCTCACCCAAACCATGCCTCCACAATTTTCTCTTCCGTGCCGAGTTCAGATTTATGCTTGAATTCATTGGTTTTTAGGTCGTAGGTATAGTCTTCTGCCCATGTTTTGTGGTGAAGACACAATTGTTCTAATCCGTCTAAGATTTCATCTAGTTCGGCATTTGTCGTTGTGGGATGTATGGACATTCTTACCCAACCAGGTTTATTGGCAAGGAATCCTGATGATATTTCGTCGGTAAGTTTTTTGGACTTTTCGTGAGATACTTCTAGCAAATAATGTCCGTATGTACCTGCACATGAACAACCACCACGCATCTGAATTCCAAATTTGTCATTAAGCAACTTTACGGCAAGGTTGAAATGTAGGTCATCAATGTAAAACGAAATCACGCCAAGTCTATGTTTGTGATTGTCAGCGAGTACATGCAAGTTCGGTAAGGTTTCAAACTTCTTCCAAATCCTATCTAGTAATTGATGCTCTCTCTCCAGTATATTTTCTACACCCATTTCATCTTTCAACTTAATACAAAGAGCTACTCTGATCGTCTGTAAAAATGCAGGTGTGCCTCCATCTTCACGAGCTTCTATTTCGTCGTGGTATTTGTGTTCGCCCCATGGATTTGTCCAGTCCACCGTGCCACCACCTGGACTATCTGGTATTCTGTTAGAGTATAGTTTTTGGTTAAATATTAGTATTCCTGAACTCGATGGCCCACCCAGAAATTTATGCGGAGAGAAGTAGATGGCGTCTAGATACTCATCTTCTTTTTCAGGATGCATATCTATATTTATATAAGGTGCAGAACACGCAAAATCTACAAAGCAGAAACCTCCTGCTCTGTGCATCATACCTGCTATCTTATGATAAGGCGTATCTATGCCCGTCACATTCGAGCAAGAAGTGACTGCAGCAATTTTGACTTTTCTGTTTTTATATTTTTCTAATAAACGCTCCAAACAAGAGATATCTACTTTTCCTTCATTACACGCATCGATTACAACTACATCACCTGTGGTTTCTATCCACGATGTTTGATTAGAATGGTGTTCCATATGTGTTACAAAGATCACAGGACGATCTTCTTCAGCAAGTTTTATCTTATCTTGAAATTTTTCATGGAGTTTTACACC
>DAOLFJ010000532.1:0-2075 GCA_035326365.1 Saprospiraceae bacterium
ATTAAAGAGTTTAGTGAACTAAACGATGAGATTATTTTGAAGCCAGGTTCATAAGGTATTGATTATAAGGCAATAAAAATTTAAACATACTCTAAGTCATTTGACAACTTAAATCGACATTCCTTGTATCTTTGCACAAAGATAATAACAATTATTTTAAAAATTAAACTCAGAGTTAAATAAAATGAACAAAGATAGATTAAATCAGCTCTTAGGAATGCTGAAGGACGACCCAAAAGATTCGTTTTTGAGATACGCTCTGGCAAAGGAATATGAAAATGGACAATTAGAACAAGAGGCTTTGGGAGAATATCTGACCATTAAAAAAAATGATCCCGATTATGTGGGTATGTATTACCACCTCGCAAAATTGTATGAAAAATTAGAAAATTCAGAACTTGCTATTCAGACGTATGTAGAAGGTATAGCTGTTGCCAAAAGACTTTCAGATTTTCACGCACTCTCTGAGCTCAATTCAGCCAAAATGAATCTAGAAATGGAAATGTAAAATGTTTCATAAATAAGAACCAAATAAAACTTTGGCTGTTTGACCATCAAATTTCAATAAATGAGTGAATTAAAACCAAAAATTAGTGTCTTTTGGTTCAGAAGAGATTTAAGAGTTAATGATAATGCAGGCCTTTATCATGCATTGAGAAATGAAACCGACGTTTTGCCATTATTTATTTTTGATATCAACATACTGAATAAATTAGCAAATAAAAATGATGCAAGGGTTACATTCATTTACGATGTATTAAAGGGGATAAAATCAGCATTAAAGACTTTAGGATCAGATATCATCATAAAATATGGTGACCCACTTGAAGTTTGGAAAGAATTACTCGAAAATTATCAAGTTAATGCGGTCTTTACCAATCATGATTATGAGACTTATGCCATCGACAGAGATGCAGCCGTTTCTCATTTGTTAGAACATAATGGAATAATTTTCAAAACTTTCAAAGATCATGTGATTTTTGAAAAAGCTGAAGTGGTGAAGGATGATGGAAAACCTTATACTGTCTTTACGCCATACAAAAAGAAATGGCTGGCAAAGTTGCTAGAAAATTGCAATGATGTCAAAGATTCTTACTACCTGAAACCATTTCCCACAGAAAAGTACTTTGGTAATTTCTGTAAAACGGATCTTGATTTACCTTTCATTAGTTTGGAAGAAATGGGATTCGAACCATCAGAGATAGCCATTCCATCACAAACAGTGTCTCAATCTATCATCGCTCAATATGATCAGAAAAGAGATTTTCCAGCCATTCAAGGTACATCTAGACTTGGTATTCACTTTAGATTTGGTACGATTTCTATAAGAGAAAAAGCGCTAAAAGCGGCATCGCTCAATCAGACCTATTTGAGTGAATTAATATGGAGAGATTTTTATGCTCAAATATTATCTCATTTTCCACATGTTCAGAAAGGATCTTTCCGTCCTGAATACGACCAAATACAATGGAGAAATAATGAAGCGGAATTTAAAGCATGGTGTGAAGGCAAGACGGGTTATCCTATCGTGGATGCAGGCATGAGAGAACTGAAGAATACAGGACATATGCACAATCGTGTCCGAATGATTACGGCTAGTTTTCTGACAAAACATTTGCTCATCGACTGGCGGTGGGGAGAAGCTTGGTTTGCTGAAAAGCTGTTGGATTTTGACCTAGCGAGTAATAATGGTGGTTGGCAATGGGCAGCAGGAAGCGGTACAGATGCAGCGCCATATTTCCGTATTTTTAGTCCCGATGCTCAGACAGATAGATTTGACAAACAAAAAATATATATCAAAAAGTGGGTGCCGGAATACGGTACGGTTTCTTATATTAAGCCTATTGTAGACCATAAATTGGCACGGGAAAGATGTTTAGAGACTTATAAAAAGGCTTTGGCGAAGTAAGCATAGGTTGCTTGTTGGAGTTTTGGAGTAAATTCTTAATTGATATATTGCAAGTTTTGTGTTTCATTTTTACGTTTGTAGATGAAGTTTAAAATTGTATATTGAATTAAAGTCTTTTTCTTTTGTTCACGCTAAAGTCGTGACAGGCTTTGATACAAAAGAAACA
>DAOLFJ010000164.1:0-10180 GCA_035326365.1 Saprospiraceae bacterium
ACTCAGGCAAGGATGCCTGATGATACTGCATCGTAGCTAGGAAGCTACGACGAACGGTAAGAATTTGTTGCAAACAAGTTTACAACTCCAATAACAGATAGCCATGACCAAAAATTAACCTTTCACTCCATACACCCGCTCATTCACACCCAAACTTTCTACAAGTCCCACGATGTCTTTGCGGAATGATGCTATGTGTTTGTCATAGACACGACGTAGAGCTTTGGTCTTGCTGCCTTCCATGTAGTCGTTTTCTAGATACCATGCACTGTTTTCCATGAGGATTGTGAGCGCGTAGGTCTGATTGATCTTCGTGAGAATGGTTTTTTCGGGAGATGGGACTAGGCTCTCTAGTTTTCTGACCATCATTCGATAGGCTAGTCGCTCTATATAGGCACGACCTGCGTCTATCATGTGGTGTTGACACTTTAGGAAGGCTTCGTTGGGTTCCATGCGTTTGCTGATGTAGGACTTCATGCGGTCTGCTAGTGTGATCAGGATTTTTTTCTCGCGATACTTTAGCGCATCGGATAGAAACGCTTCGCTTTCGAGATGCTCTACAGATGTATTTCTAGTGAAAAGTGGGTTGTACTCAGAGAGACGGAACTGTATCTTGCCACCGATGTATCGCACCACTGCTGTAAATCCTGCTTCGTGAAACTCCTGGTTGAACTCCGTGAGCAGACCTTTGGCCACAAGTTGCATAAGTACGGTATTGTCCCCTTCGAAGGTCGTGAAGATGTCTGCATCAGCCCGCAATTTACCGAGTGTGTTTTCGCTGAGATAGCCTTTACCACCACTTGCTTCGCGACATGTTTGGATGGTATCGGAGCTGAGCCATGTGGCTAGAGACTTGAGACCTGCTGCTTTTGTTTCTATCTTACGGACATCTTTTTCATCTTTATGGTTTACAAATTCTTCGGCAAGGATAGACAAGGCATTGTGGAAGACGATGTTTTTGATGAGTTTTGGTATCAGTCGATGTTGATGTGTCGGGTAGTCCATGATGATGGTCTCAGGCAGTCCATCTTTTGGTGCAAATTGTCGTCTTTTCGCGCCATAATTGATAGCGATGGTCAAGGCAGTTTTGGCAGCACTCAGCGCGCCTAGTCCTACACATATACGTCCGCCGGCGAGCGTACCCAACATGGTAAAAAATCGTTTATTCGGATTTTCTATTGGGCTGTGATACTTTCCATTATGGTCAATATCGCCGAATCTATTCAGTAGATTTTGTTTAGGTACGACGACTTTATCAAACCATATACGGCCATTATCTACACCATTGAGACCGATTTTATGACCGCAATCTACGACTTTGATGCCGGGAAGTAGTTGGTTGTTTTCATCTCTGATCGGGACCATCACCGTGTGGATGCCATGACTTGTACCATCGACGATCAACTGTGCAAATACCGCAGCAAACCTCGCATGTAACGCATTGCCGATGTATTCCTTGCCAGCAGTTTGGGTCGGTGAGTGCACGATGATATTTCCTGTATTGTGGTCGTATGTAGCTGTCGTCTCTAGGTCTTTGACATTGCTGCCATGGCCAGTCTCTGTCATGGCAAAACATCCGAGATACACAGCTGTACCTGTTTTGGGAAGGTAGGTGTCGTGGTGGTATTGGGTACCGAGATTGAGGATGGCACCACCGAACAATCCGAACTGCACACCAAACTTCACCGCAAGACTGAGATCATGGTAGGCCAATGTCTCAAATACGGCCATGTATGCCCCCATGTCATTGCGTCCGCCATTCGCTACTGGATATGACAAGGATCCGAAACCTTGTAGCGCCAAGGCTTGGAGTCTTTCTAAGGTTTTGATACGCAAAGTGTCCTTGTCTGTGAGAGACTCATCTACATTAAAGATTGGGTCTAAGAGCAGATTTTGGGTATCTTTTTTTATGGGTAATTGGAATGCATTGGTGATTTCGAATAATCTTGCAGGATCAAATGAAAAATGATGATTTGTATCTGTTACTTCAGACCACCCAAGCTGTCTATACAGTCGCTGTTGGATATTAGGATCATCGATGCCCATTGCTTTTTCGAGGGTGCTGATGGCTTGGATGATAGACGCTATCTCAGATTCAGATGCATTCGGCAATATAAGCAGAGACATATCTACACCTAATTGGGCGAGATTCGTTCGTTCAGATTGGTCTAAGTGCTCTGCATGAGATTTTATAGCTTGAAGCCAATCTTTGTACAATTCAGGTTTTGGAGGATGCGTTGGATCTGTATTTTTGATAAGGTATTTTACATCTTCATCTGTGAGGTGATCTAGTTTTTTGATCTGTTCATGTATGAGTTTCATCTCTGATGGGCTGAGGATGCTGTCTTGCCATCCTACATAAAAGAGTGGTAACATACTGATGACTCCAGGTGAAAATGTGGGTTTCATAATGGACAATTTATAGATGTAACACAATTTAAGCTATTTTTTGTTTCTTGCAAAGGAAAAATAATTGGTTTTGGATAATTTTCGTGGGAATCAAACGCTGGCAAGGATGCCTAATGATAATACATCGTAGATCGGAAGCTACGACGAACAAAATGTACTAATTCTGCGGAATCTATACTTTTTAACATACATTCCGCAGATTAAGATTGTATATTCTGCGGAATGTGTGTACATTTGTGGACATTACGCAGATGAATATAAAAACAATATCATGATAGGTCGGCAAAACGAAATACAAATCCTAGCAAAAGCATACAAATCAGACAAACCAGAACTCATTGCGGTTTTTGGTAGAAGGCGTGTAGGTAAGACTTATTTGATTAGACAATATTTTAAAGATAAGATAGACTTCGAATTGACAGGTCTTAAAGATGGGACTAAGCAGCAACAGTTGAGAAATTTCTCCTACAGTCTTAAAGAAGCAATAAAAATGGATGAAGTGCCACGGACACCACTTGACTGGCTAGATGCATTCCATCAGTTGAAAGTATTTCTCGAATCTGGAAATCATCCTAGTGAACGCAAAGTAGTCTTTATAGACGAATTACCTTGGATTGCAACTGGTAGATCGGATTTTTTGACAGGATTTAGTTATTTTTGGAATAGTTATGCTTCAAAAGCTAATATCGTTGTAGTCATCTGCGGGTCCGCAACTGCGTGGATGACCCAAAAAATCATAAACAATAAAGGTGGACTTCACAATAGAGTGACGCAGCAGATTCATCTTAGGCCCTTTACCCTTTCAGAAACGGAAGATTTTCTAAGAAGCAAAAATATCTTTTTAGACAGATACCAAATCATACTTTTGTATATGGCTATGGGTGGAATTCCTTTATATTTAGAACAAATACAAGAAGGACAAAGTGCCGTCCAAAACATCGATAATATATGTTTTGGACAGAATGGTTTTCTCAGGAACGAATTCGAAAATTTATACAGTGCACTATTTACCAATGCCGATAGATACACCATGATAGTCAGTGCACTTTCTATATCATGGAAAGGGATGGAGAGGTCGGAGATCATACATCTTACAGACATTAAGGATGGTGGTGGACTGACTGCCATGTTAAAAGATCTTGAGATGTCAGGTTTTGTATCATCTTATATTCCTTTCGGTAAAAAGAAAAAAAATACATTGTACAGACTTATAGATTGTTATTCATTATTTTATCTCAAATTTATACAAGAAATCTCTAAAAGTGAAACACCTTCCTATTTATCTCTCAGTCAAACTCAAACTTGGAAAACTTGGACTGGCTATGCCTACGAAAACATTTGCCTTTTACACATCAGTAATATAAAAACATCACTTGGTATCTCTGGTGTACAAACAAACCAATATAGCTTTTTGGCCAAGAATACAGACGAATATGAAGGTACACAAATTGACCTTTTAATAGATAGAAATGACAATGTCATCAATCTTTGTGAGATAAAATTTTACAATGAAGAGTTGATTTTATCTAAAACAGATGCAGATAACATCCGCAGAAAAAGAAGCACCTTCAAGTTTATAACTAAGACCAAAAAGCAAGTTTTTGTCACATTGATAACTACTTTCGGCATGCATCAAAACAAAAATACGGTAGGACTTATAGATAATGTATTGACAGTAGATGATCTTTTTATCTGACATTGAAACACTCTATTCTGCGGAATCTATACTTTTTTACCCACATTCCGCAGATTAAGGTTGGATATTCTGCGGAATGTGGGTATCATTTATTTTCATAAACTAGTGCAAATTTATAAAAACATGCTCTTTTTGCGATCGTAATCGCAAATAATGCTATATATTTGTGATTATAATCGCATAAAATGATAAAAAGAACACTTTTCGAAGCCATTAAAGCAAAAATTGACTTTAAAAAAGCCATTATTCTTCTGGGTCCTAGGCAAGTTGGCAAGACTTTTCTTATTCAAAAAATAACGGAAGAAATAAGGCTGCCTTTTTTGATGATAAATGGAGATAATCCTGCAGATAGATTATTGTGGACCAACCCAGATTTCCAATTGATACAATCCCTTATAGCCCCATATCAATTGATCGTATTTGATGAAGCACAGCGTATAGAAAACATAGGTCTCACTGTAAAAATGATCGTTGATGCCAAATTCGATAAACAAGTAATCATCACTGGGTCGTCAGCACTTGGTCTAGGTGATACCATCCAAGAACCCTTGACAGGGCGAAAATGGGAATTCACTATGTTTCCAGTGGCATGGTCGGAACTGAAAGACACCTATACTTTGGCAAAATCATTACCTATGCTGGAACAATTGTTGGTATTTGGTAGCTACCCAGAGATTATTTTACGAGAAGAAAAAGAAGAATTACTAAGTACTTTGTCTGGAAGCTATCTCTACAAAGATATTCTTGAGCTAGGAGGCATCCGAAAACCTGAAGTATTGGTGAGATTATTACAAGCATTGGCATGGCAAGTAGGTAGCGAAGTTTCCTACAATGAAATCTCCAAAACTGTAGGTATAGATAGAGCAACTGTAGAAAGTTATATAAATTTACTCGAAAAGAGTTTTGTGGTCTATCGGTTAAATCCATTATCACGCAATGAACGAAAGGAGATTTCGACATCAAGGAAAATATACTTTTATGACAATGGTATTCGCAATGCGATCATCAATAATTTTAATCCCATAGGACAGCGTAATGATGTAGGTGCATTGTGGGAAAATTATTTTATCACAGAAAAGCTAAAATCAAATTCCTATCAAAAGCTATCAGTCAAGAGCTGGTTTTGGCGTAGTAAAATGCATGCAGAAATTGATTATATAGAAGAAGGTAAGGATGGTTTTACCGCATTTGAATTAAAATGGAATGAAAAGAAAAATGCCAGATTCAGCACCACCTTCACAGATTTCTATAAGCCCAAAGAGACATCTATCATTAATAGAAGTAATTTTTGGAAACATTTGTAGAGATATCATTAGCAAGTAATTCAGTTTTTTGTAATACCTCACTAAAACACAATTTTTCAAATTCGGGGAAATAACTCAGGTAAGGATGCCTAGAGATACTGCATCGTAGCTTGGAAACTGTGACGAACGGAAATTTAGAAAAACGCTCTATTTTAACCATCAAATGAATATTATTCATTAAAAAAATCATCATAATAAAAATGATGAGAGCTATCTTTATTCATTTCCGTGTGTTTGTACAATTCCATCAGTTCATTGAAAAGTATTCTTAATTCAAAAGGTTCTTTGTCAAATCCATATACTGAAGATGTATAAACTGTGTCATTTGTTAGTATAGAAATATCGCAGGTTTGATCATCTGTCCACATGGCTTCATAATTTTCTTGCAACGATTTAAAATCCACAAGACTCAATTTCCTTTTGAGACGCTCCATTTGAGAAGAAGTAATTTTGCCTGAATAATAGCCATTCTTTTCTGTATAATTCCTACCTTCATAAAATATTTCAAAATTTTGGTTTATCTTAAGTTTCATAGAAGGACATGATCCAAAGCATCCTGAAGACTCAAATTCAATAATCTTAAAATCCATGATGGAATTTGGTTTTATTCTTTTGAGTTTTATGGTATCTAAGTTGGTATATAAAGGTGCGTACTCAGTAAATAACTCTAGTTCATTATCTTTTAGTTTTAGTATTCTAAATTTAGACTCTCTGAATTCCTTTGAATGTGGACCTTTTATGGTGTCTGTTATAATAATAACGGAGTCATTTAAAGTATACAGGGAAAAATTCCCCCATGCACTTAGATAATAACATCTATCTGTTTCAAAGGAAAAATATAATTTATTATTTTCAGCACCAATCCATTCACCTAATAGAGATTGATTAGTAATTATATTTGCCCCACATGATTGTAAAAATACAAAAAGTATAATGGGGATGGCTTTCTTTTTTATAATCATCTCAAGGACTTTTGGTTGATAGATGAATTTTTGGCTTTTATTGGTGGGTGTTCAATAAAACTACTTTTTTTCGTTCAAAACCTCAAAAAATGATAAAAATGAATATTTTCTATCAATCCTTCTCTTCATAGAATTTGATCTCAGCATCATATTCTCCACTTTCGATATCTTCTTTATCTATCCAATATCTTGAAGTGATGATTTCGTAGGTATTATTTCCTTTGTCTTGATATCTCCACAATATTTTATCAGCATCGCCAAAGTCGGTTAGGCCTTCCATCTGGTCTTCGTAGAGACGTTTGATAATGCTACGATCGCTAAGGCCTGCTGATAATGCTTTGGTCAATATCTCGTTGTTTACTTCTACCTTACCACCATTTGCATCTGTCAATTGTATCGTGATAATGGATGCTTCTGTATTGGGAAAAGTACCATTGTAAGCTTTGAATAATAACTGATTAATATTAAAAAGGTCGTAATGATATGATGGGTCCGCATATTGCTCTGCCACTTTTTCATCTGTCATTTCGTGTGCTATGGTTTGGATTTGACCAGGTGTAAGTGTCTCGCCAAGTTTGTAGGTCAGGACGATTTCAGCAGCTTCATTTGGTTCGAAGTCTGTAATGGCCATATATAAAAGATCCTTCAGTTCTTCAGGTTTGATCTTATCTGCATCAGGTAGATTCATCTTGTCCAATAACTGGATAAAGTCATCATTGGTCCAATATTGACCTAATTCATTGACTGTTTTAATATTTATGATTTTAACTTGTACGTTCATTTTTATTATTTTAAAACAAGAGTCCACTCCAAATAAAGCAAATTTATTGATAATCAACCGTTTTCCTTAATAGTCAGGGTAAAAACATCTGACTATCAATGCAGTATAAACCTTCATTCTAACAAAGGTTTTTACGAAGTAAACTTAAACATTAATAATCGAAGTCGAAGATACATCATTTTTTAGGTCCATTAACGTTTTCAGTTAATTTTGGGATTTAATTAACGCAAAAAATACCCAATGTTTCATATAAATCTACCTTCATTGCTGGATATTTACAAAAATAACCAAACCTAACTATATGTTTATTCATCAAAAAAACATTCATTCGTCGATAAAAATAATTCGTTTGTATATAGTACCTGTCTAAAGATAGTACTATGTATTGCATGGTACTATAAAACACCATATCTTTGTGAGGTAATTTGTTCGATCATTCATCATTAACCATATATAAAGGTAAACCATGGAACTAAAAATAGAAAACACAAAAGCACAGATGCGTAAAGGCGTGCTCGAGCTTTGTGTCCTGTCTATCATAGCTCAGGAAGAAGCCTACCCTACCGACATCATCAATAAACTTAAAGAGTCAAAACTGATCGTCGTAGAAGGTACGCTTTATCCATTGCTCAATAGACTGAAGGATGCGCAATTGCTAGATTATACCTGGAAGGAATCCAAATCAGGTCCTCCACGCAAATATTATCAAATCACAGATCAAGGTGGTGAGTTTCTGGCAGGTCTTAAAGACACTTGGAAGGAACTCGATCACGCAGTCAATCAATCACAAAACAACTCAAAAATAGAAGCCCAATGAACAAGACATTTAATATAAATCTTGGATCTTATCCTTTTGCCATCGACGAAGATGCATACAATTATATTCAGAATTATCTTGATACCATAAGAAGACATTTTTCGACATCAGATGGATGTGATGAGATTCTTTATGATATCGAAGTAAGAATGGCCGAACTTTTTGCCGAACATCTCAAAGGTAGAGCCATCATCAGCATGAAAGAAGTAGATGAAGTCATTATGATCATGGGAAAACCCGAAGACTTCGGTGCGGAACCAATGTCAGAGCAACATTCGTATAGCTCTACTCGTGGTAGGAGATCAGATACCAAAATCAATACTGGTAAAAGATTATTCAGAGACCCTGAAGACAAAAAAGTAGCAGGCGTTTGCTCTGGTATTTCAGCATACTTTGGTATCGAAGATCCACTTTGGGTAAGGTTGATATTTGCCTTACTGTTTTTTACAGGAACGGGCGTAATTACATACATCGTCTTATGGACCTTAGTCCCTGAAGCTAGTACGACAAGTGATAAGCTTGCTATGCGTGGCGAACCAGCAACCATAGAAAATATAGCTAAAGTGGTAGAGACAGAATTGTCAGAACTAGGCGACAAAATAAATGAATGGAGCAAAGATCTCGGTTCCAAAAAAAAAAATGATGCTGTAAATAACAATTTCCAAGCTAAATCATTCCTGAGTGGCGGTGTCAATATGTTTGGTACTATCATAGGTGGCATAGTACCTATGATCAGACAGGTCTTCAAACCGCTATTCATGGTGATAGCTATCCTACTACTTTCGGCACTTGGTATCACTTGGGCTGCATCTTTTGTAGGCATCACTTATGCGTCTCCTGCAATAGCTTTTGCTGGACCTAATTCTAGCCTTCTATCTTATCTTGGGATTGGCTCATTGCTTTTGGTCGTTGGTATTCCTATACTTAGCATCATGTTGCTCATATCGAGAATGGCATTTAAATATAGAGTACACAAAACTGTCAAGTTTACATACAGAACCATATGGATAGTTGCATTAGTCCTTTTGATGGGCGTCGGCATGACTACGATTAAGGATTATGCCATGTCGCATACATCGACATCCGTGACGGATTATAATATTGAAAACAAAGAGATCATTATCACGATGCCAGAAGAAAATTCTGACCATTCGTTTGGAGTACATTTAGGCAATCTATTTGTAAATAATGATGAGAATTGGTCGATTAGAGATGTAAAATTTAAGGTAGAAAAGTCTGCTGATGGCTTAGTTCACATAGAAAAAAAGGTAAGTAGCAAAGGTTCAGACAATAAAAATGCTCAAGAAAACAGCGCCCTAGTCTCCAATGAACTTAAAGTAGAAGGTAATACCATAAGTATCTCCAAGTTTATGGACATTCCTAAAGGTAAAAAATTTAGAAATCAGGAGATAGAATATACCATATATATACCTGAAGGAAAGACGGTGATTTTAGGCAATAATGTAAAAGAGTCTATGAGATCATCTGAATTATTTTCGCATGATAAAATATATTCAGACATAGAAAATCTCAAGTGGGAAATCACCGCTAATGGTGCCACTTCTACCCAATGGGAGGATGTTTTCCACCATAATAAAGAAGTCAATACAGGTATTTACAATAAGATTATCATCGAGAGTGAATTTGAAGTGAATATTGTTAAAGCTGAAAAATCAAAGGTCACTTTTTCTGGAGATAAAGAAGCCATAGAGAGAATAGTTCAAAAAAATCTAGATGGCACTCTTACGATAAATGTGACGGATGATACGGACGTAAGCGATGTCACCATCAATATAGAAACACCTGATGTAGAATTGATTCATTTCGATGGTATCCATACTGCCAAAATAGAAGGATTCAGTCAGAAATCATTAAAATTAATCAGCCAAGGCAATCAAAGCCATGAGAGAACAAACATTACTTTTTATGGCAACGTAAAGGAAATGGATATCTCCCTCGATGGCATTCAGACACTGACCATGACAGGAAGTGGTGACCTTATGGATTTACAGATATTAAATGGAGCCACGATTAAAGCAGATAAATATATCGTCAAAAAAGTAAATTGGAATGGTGATAATGGCTATGATTCTCATCTTCACGTGACTGATGAGATCAAAGGCGATGAATCGGTTCTCAATAATATTACCATCTTAGGCAATCCCAAAAAAGTAAAAGTGAACGAAAACATCTAAAAAAGTCTTCTATAGT
>DAOLFJ010000533.1:0-2067 GCA_035326365.1 Saprospiraceae bacterium
TTGAAAATTAGCGGAGCGCCTTATTTTGCAGGAATTTCGGCATGTAATAGATTTTCTATTCCATAATGCGGGTTTAAGCCAAAATACAAGCTGGTTTAATTATACAAATCGATGAAAACGAAGTTTAATCACCCATGTACAATGAGTCTTTAGTGTGAATTCAAGATCAACACACCATCTGAATATAGAATAATGAAAAGGTTATGAATGGTTGCCCATTTCCTTTTTGTAGATTGGATTGTCTTTCAGACTTCTGTATTTTTCTAGTAGTTTTAAAGCATTTGTTCCATGGTCATAGTAGTCTTCTACAAACTTCTTGGCAGCTTGTCCTAACTGTAATGTATTAATTTTACCGCTTTTTACAGCAGATATTTGTTCTATAAATGCAGAAGGATCATCAGCTATCAATATTTGCTCTCCATGCACTGCGTCTATACCTTCTTTTCCTAGTGTAGTGGTGATAACCACTTTACCAAGCGCCATTCCTTCCAAAATCTTTACCCTCATACCACTTCCAGAAAATAATGGGACGACCATCATACCGTGATTACTCACAAATTCAATAGCATCTGCTACCTCACCATGAATGACGACGTTTTCAATTTGTTTATTCAGAAGTGACTCAGGTGTATTTCTACCTGCAATATGGAATTTAATATCAGGAAACTTTTTATGCAAATCAGGCCATACATTATCCAAAAACCACAATAAACCTTCCATATTGGGCATCCAATCTAGAGCGCCTATAAAACAAATGTCTTTGGATTGATTGGTTTTACTGATTCTCGTATAGTTTTTAAGATCTAACCCAATTGGAGACGATATTGCACCATTTTTATATCCCAAAGCCTTAAATTTCTTGAGATCTCGGTCAGATACCGCTATTAAGTAATCGTACTTGTTTAGATGGTTTAACTCGTATCTTTTTAATTTATGGGTCAAATATCTGAGATACCATTTTTTAGGCAGAAACTTAGTGTTTTTAGAAATCCTTTCCCAAATTTCAAACTCGACATTGTGTGCACGCATGGTAATAAGTGCATTAGAATGCTCTTTGATTACATCTATATAAGGTGCAAGGTACAACGTCTCCAATTGCACGACATCATAATCATTCGTAGATAGTAGCTGTATCAGTTTGTCTCTGAATGCTGTACTTACAAATCTACTGACATGGTAAGAGTCTTTAGAAAACAAATTCTTAAATGCATCTAGCCAATTAACTGTATTGTCAAGATCGGTGACGTGGATTTCTTTGTAGTGATTAAAATCAACTGGCAATTCGTTCAAATCTGTAAAATGCTTAGTAGTATTCATACTCAACAATGATATCTCACAACCTAGGTTGTGAAGCGCATTGCTAAGATAAGTTACTGCTATGGATTCCCCGTCTTTTAATGGATAAGGGAACTTTTTACACAATTGAAGGATCTTCATAAACTATATTAGATATCGTTTCGAACTATTCGGGCGCCAAAGGTAACCAAATAATATATAAATTACATTCTTTGGTACTTAATTTTGACAACCTATTTGCTTTAATGAATGAATGATTAAATATGCTTTTAAAACTTTTGATTCGTTTCTTTTATTGTGAAAAGTGTTAACAAAATATTAATAAATGATGTATATGATTTTTGTTTTTGTATAAAATATTGATAATCTATGTCTTTTATTTAACAAATTCAAAAAAGAAATACCCTTTGATTCAAATAAAAGATAGCCGATGTATGATTACAAGCATTATTAAACGTCCTTTGACTGATGTTTATGAAAATATTATTTTTTCATCTCCTTAGCAAAAGAATCTTTTAATCCGACTGTAAGGTTGAAAATTGGCTTATCTTCATTGCTGTCAACATCAACACAAAAATATCCATGTCTTAAGAACTGATAATGACTTCCTACCTTAGGTGTATCTTGGTTTGACTCCATCAGCGCTGAAGGGATGACTGTCAGTGAATTTTGATTATAATAAGTGAGAAAATCTACATCATCGTCACCTGTTGGATCTGCTACTGTAAATAATCTATCATACATCCTAACTTCACAAGGCTTTGATTCTGT
>DAOLFJ010000165.1:0-10147 GCA_035326365.1 Saprospiraceae bacterium
AAAATCTCTTGGTCCTTTTGGTCCACCGTGAACCAATACAATCAATGGTAAATTTTTACCTTCCAAACCAGCAGGTATTGTGAGATATGCAGGGATTTCTAATCCATCACTACTTTTGTATGAAATTGGCTTCATAGGTGAAAGATGTTGTTCTACTTCTTTCAATTTTGGTCTTCCTGTATATTGGAATGTCACTTTTTTAGTTTTGGCATCATAAGCATGTACCTCTGAAGCATACTTATCTCCCCAAACGGCTATTAAAAACTTGCTATAATCTTTCGTATTGCTTTGGAAATCTACTTCTCTGCCCGGGAATTTCGCTTTCAGTTCATTGTACATCGTTTCCCATTTTTTATCTTTCCAATAGTATTTCGTTTTGTCCAATGTATATGACGTAGAAATTATTTTTCTTGTATTTCTATCTACAGACAATCCGCCGAAATCTACTTTATTCTCAGGGTCACTCTCAATTTTGACTTTCGTTTTAGTTTCAGGATTCATCAAGAATAATGAAGATTTGTCTAGGTCTCCCACATTAGTTACCAAATAAAACTGGGTGTTGTCTTCATTCCATCCGCTACTGTAAGCTGTCTCTGTCACCAGTGTCTCATATATCGGTGTCAATGATTGATCGGCATTTACTCTTAGGAAAGTAGTTGCTCCTTTTTCGTCAGTTCGGTAAAGCATTCTTAGCTTGTCATTCCAGTCAAAATCATAACCTGTGATTCTGTCTTTGTTTTCGTATTTCAAGGTCAATTCCCCTGATGAAATCTTAAGCTCGTACAAGTCATGCCATGCTTTGTCGCGATCATTGAGTCCGATCATCATCAAGTCAGGATTGTTTTGGCTCACATTGTAAATCTGTGCTGTAACCTCGTCTTTCGGTGTTAGATTTCTCGAATCAGGAACACCATTAGCAGTAGGCGCAGCTTTAGGATCTACCGCAAATACGTTGATGTTTTCGTCGCCATCTTTGTCTTTTACATATAAGATATACTTACTGTCGTCCGTCCAGAAATAGCCATACAATGGTCTTGAACTGTCCGTCAAAGGTTTTGCCTTGTCGAATGGATCATTGATTTTTTTTACCCACACATTCATAATACCGTTGTACGCTTTCATAAATGATATCCATTGCCCATCTGGACTAATCTGACCTGATGAAATTTCAGGATTTCCAAAAAACAAATCTCGGTCAAGGAGCGGTGTTTTTTGCGCATCAATATTTATTGTCATTGCAAAAAAAGTTGTTAAAATGAATAAAATTCTCATGATGTTAATGATTTTTGAAATATAACGGTCCAAAATGGTAATTAGTTTTAAGCCATATACCAAATGGTGGATTTTCAAGACGAAGGTCAATATATCATAAACAATAAAGCAGTATTGTAGGTTAATATCTATTATTTGCCCACATATCAGGATCCTTTTTTAGCTTATTTACATAATCTTCCTTCATGCAGTTACTTTTTCAATATCTTAAAAACTATAAAGGACTTATCTTTTTAGCCTTACTACTTGCCGCTGTTAATCAGACTTTTTCTTTGCTTGATCCATATATATTTGGAAAAATAATCGATAGATTTGCTTCTAAGCCTGCAGATTATACGCAAAATGAATTTATAAAAGGTGTAGGTCTCCTTATACTTGCCGCTATAGGTGTAGCTATGGTGAGTAGGATTGCCAAGGCATTTCAGGATTATGTCACTAGCCTTATTATTCAAAAATTTGGTGCCAAAGTCTATACAGACGGACTAAAGCACTCATTGAAATTGCCTTTTCAACAATTTGAAGACCAACGTAGTGGAGAGACACTGAATATTTTACAGAAGGTACGTGCTGATACTGAAAAATTTATTTCCAATTGTATCAATGTCTTGTTTGCATCTTTGGTAGGTATCGTGTTTGTGATGATATATGCTTTTGCAGTAGAGCCAAGATTGGTATTTATTTACTTTTTTGCTTCATTTTTATTATTTGCTTTGACTAATTTTTTAAGTAAAAAGATTAAAGTCATTCAAAAAAACATCGTCAAAGAAACTAACATTTTGGCAGGTGCTACTACTGAAAGTCTTCGGAATATAGAACTTGTAAAAAGTCTAGGCCTGACCAATCAAGAGATCAGAAGACTCAATACTTCCACGATGAAAATCCTACAGCTTGAACTCAAAAAAGTAAAGGATATTCGTAGTATAAGTTTTGTGCAAGGTACATTTGTCAATTTCTTGAGACAATCCATCATGTTCTTTCTTTTGGTATTAATTTTCAAAAACGAACTCTCTGTTGGACAATTGATGACACTTCAGTTTTATTCGTTTTTTATCTTTGGGCCACTACAAGAAATGGGCAATGTCATCTTGTCTTATCGTGAGGCAGAAGCATCGATGAATAACTTCAAAACCATCATGAGTTCACCGATAGAAGTCAAACCTGAGAATCCTAAAAAGATAAATGATCTCGAACGGTTTGCTTTCGACAAAGTATCTTTTAAGCATAAATCCGGATCTACCAATGCCTTGGAAAACATAAGTTTTGATGTAGAAAAAGGACAAACTATTGCTTTCGTAGGACCATCAGGTTCGGGAAAAACGACCATGGTCAAATTACTTGTGGGTTTATATTCTCCTGAAGAAGGCCGAGTTTTGTATAATGATGTAGATTCGCTAGACCTTGATATAGAAGAAGTTAGACATCAAATAGGTTTTGTGACACAGGATACGCAGCTATTTTCTGGCACCATAAAAGAGAATCTACTCTTCGTCAATCCTAAAGCAACAGATGAAGATATTCATGCCGTGTTAAATAAGTCAGCATGTCAAAATCTTCTAGCTCGAAGTGAAAATGGTATAAACTCCATCATAGGTGAGGGAGGGATTAAGATTTCTGGAGGCGAAAAACAAAGATTATCAATAGCAAGAGCATTGTTAAGAAATCCGAAGTTGATTGTATTTGATGAAGCTACTTCTGCGCTTGATTCGATTACAGAAACTGAGATCACGGACACCATAAAAGATATTTCGGCAACAAAACAACATATCATGGTGCTGATTGCCCACCGTCTTTCTACCATTATGCATGCAGATAGGATTTTTGTCCTAGAAAAAGGTAAAATCATCGAAATGGGATCGCATGAAAGCTTACTTCATGAAAAAGGTTTGTATTATGCCATGTGGAGACAGCAGATTGGTGAGCGAAAAAACGAGAAATTTGCGCTTAGTTAAAATAAAACTTGTTTTGTTAATTGATTGAATTTCAGCATTATATTCAAATCAGTCAACAAATTTAATCATTTGATTAAATTTGTTGGTTAAAATCTATTGACAATTAGGAAATAAGCTATATCTTTGTCCCATCATTAATTTGATACAAATGAAATGTTTATTAAACGAGTCCACTGAAGAAAGAATCAAAGCAGCCGCTGCCAAGATTTTTATGGAAAAAGGATTCGACGGTACGACGACTCGCGATATTGCTAAGGAAGCTGGACTTAACAGTGCCCTTATGAATTATTATTTCCGTAGTAAGGAGAAATTATTTGCTGGGGTATTTGATGAAATGTGTGAATTGTTTTTCCATGGACTAACTGAGATCTTGTCCCAACCATTAAGCTTTAAAGATAAAATATTAGCATTAATTGACCACGATTTTAAGATATTTAGGGAAAATCCAGCATTATCGAATTTTATTTTAAATGAATTGCATCGCAATCCAGAAAGATTGATTGATATTGCCAAAAAAGCATCTTCTATACGTAATACAGTTTTAGAAAAACAATTTAATGACGCTGTTGCATCAGGTGAAATCAGAAATGTAGACATAAAGCATATTTTGTTGCTAATACCAGCTAATATTCAATTTGTTTTTATTAGCAAACCTTTAACAATGAAAATCCACAATATGTGCGAAAATGATTTTGAGTTGTTTCTGGATGAACACATAAAAGTGGTTAAGGAGATGGTAGCAAATTACCTATTTCTAAAATAAAGAATATTAGGTCGTTTATTTAAACCATATTTTAAACATTTGACCTAGTATTGTATTTTAAACGCATATTTATATCGATCAGAATGTCCTGATCTTTTTTTTGACAAAATTTTAATCAATTGATTAAATCAAAAACATTAATCAATATTATAAATATTTTATATTAGTTCTTTTTAATTATTAACAACAAGGTTTTAAACCAAAATTAGTTTTCCTTTTTAGGCAATCGTTTTTTCAAAATATAGCTAAGATTTTACAATTCAAAGTTATTATTCAACAGTTCAGTTTTTTGATTTAGATCCATTCAATACATATTTAGACTTTTGTGGTATTAAAATGAACTAAGGTCACTTTTTGAAAAATTAAAACAAATTAAAAATGTCAACAATAAATAATATAAATCAAAATGGTGAAGAACTTGCCATTTTTGTTCCAGGCTTAGGTGCTGTATTACCTGAAAGTGACGATAATGCAAAGCCTTGTATTTCTGTTGAAGAATTGGTAGCACTTTCTACTATAACCCAAGTACCCATTGAAGAAACTCTTAAACCCATAGATTTTCCTTATTGGAGTCTTTGACAGAATATTCGTTAAACATTTTCTCTTTATTCTTGTTAAAACCAAATAATATTTCAAAATGCAACTCCAATCTGTATATAGGCAATTCCTTTTGCTGTCTACCATATTAATATCACAATTCATTTTTGCCCAATCTCCTACTATTGTTAAAGGTCATATTATTGATGACAAAACGAAAGAAGATTTGCTTTATGTAAATGTCCAGTTTGAAAACTCTTCTTCAGGAACTACTTCAGACATTGATGGTAAATTCTACATTGAAACAAACGAGAAAGTAACCAAACTAAGAGTATCATATATTGGATACAAAACTCAATTAATTGATATAAAATCGGGGCAGCTAAATAACATTACCGTTTCTTTAGTTGATGAAGCTATTGGACTACAAGAAGTTGTTGTAAAAGTTGAAAAGTACAAAAACAAAGACAATCCGGCAGTCGCATTAATTAAAAAAGTAATAGAGAATAAAGATAAAAATAGGAGAGAAAGCTTTGATTATTACAGCTACAACAAACATGAAAAAATGGAGTTTGCGCTCAATAATATAACTGAAAAGACAAGAAATGGATTCCTTTTTAAACGTATCAAGTTTATATTTGAAAATGCAGATACAAATAAAGTTACAGGTAAGGTAAATCTACCTATTTTCTTGAGAGAAAATATATCAGATGTCTATTACAGAAAGGAACCAAAGTCAAAAAAAGAATACATAAGAGCTGAAAAAATAACAAACATTGATGATATCTTTAATAGCATCGGGATATCTAACATGATGACAAATATGTACCAAGACATTGATTTTTATGAAAATACAATCATGTTGTTAACGAATGGTTTCGTAAGTCCTTTATCTCCTATTTCACCTAATATATACAGATTTTACATCCAAGACACTACTGTAATTGATGGTAAATCTATGATACATTTATATTTCGCACCTAGGACGAAAACAGATTTTGCATTTATGGGACACATGTGGATAGCTAATGACACCACTTATGCATTACATAAAATCGAAGCAGGAATTCCTAATGATATTAATTTAAATTGGGTAAGAGAACTACAAATATCCCAAAAATACGATTGGGTTGCCAATAGAGCTGATAGAGATGAGCCAAAGCTTATGCTTGTTAAAGACGATATAATGATAGACTTTGGACTGAGTAAAGGCGATAGTACTCGTTCTGTCCTTGGACGTAAGTCTACATCGTTTCAAGATATTGATGTAAATAGACCGCTTAGTGATACCCTTTTTAATTTTGCAGGAGCTACGATAAGGGCCTACGATGCTTTGCGTAAACCTGATGAGTATTGGGTAGCAAAAAGACATATTCCATTGAATGAGTCGGAGATGGGTATTTATGAAATGGTAGACAGTCTAAAAAATCACAAACCATTCAAAAGAGTACTCGCTATAGGACGTCTTTTATTAGAAGGATACACACCCATTGCGGGGTTTGACCTTGGTCCAGCCAATACATTTTACAGTTTTAACCCAATCGAAGGGTTCAGGTTGCGTCTTGGAGGTAGGACAAATTTGAAATTTAGCCAACGGATGATGATAGAAGGGTATGGAGCGTACGGATTTAAAGATGAAAAATTTAAGGGATATGCTGCAATGAGATATAATTTCGGTAAAGGTCAATTACTTAGATTTCCTTATAATCAACTGAAAGTATGGTATCAAGATGAAATAAAAATACCAGGACAAGATCTCCAGTTTGTGCAAGAAGACAATATCCTTTTGTCAATCAAACGTGGTGTAAATGACAAAATGATTTATACGGAAACTGCTGGTATTGAATATTTAAAGGAAAGCGAAGGTGGTTTTTCATATAGTATTACAGCAAAAAAGACAATACAAACCCCCGCTGGCGCATTACTTTTTGATTATGATTCTATCACAGAACGGCTGTTTAAGAATGAAGTGATGAGTTCAGAACTTGGATTAATGTTGAGATATGCACCGAATGAAAAGTTTTATGAAGGATCTACATATCGGACACCTATGCTTACAAAATACCCAATAATAGAATTTAGGTACACTGCTGGTATTAAGGGACCGACAATGGGAGAGTATAATTACCATAATATTCATCTTAAAGCTAAAAAGGTATTTTTTATACCTCCATTTGGGTATTCCGAGTTTATAGTTGAAGGTGGTAGGATATTCGGGCAGGTACCATATACATTGTTGACAACGCATAGAGCAAACCAAACTTATGCTTATCAGTTGGAGTCTTATAACTTGATGAATTTTTTAGAATTTGTGAGTGATAAATATGCTTCTATTAATTATCAACATAATTTCCAAGGCGTATTTTTTGGACGAATTCCATTAATTAATAAGTTAAAATGGCGTGAAGTTGTTACTTTTAAAGGTCTTTGGGGAAGTCTTGATGATCAAAATATACCTGACAATACCAATGAATTATTGCGGTTTCCAGTAGATGAAACTGGTCAAGTTTTGACTAACACCTTGGAAAGGAAACCGTATATTGAGACAAGTGTAGGTATTGGAAATATTTTTAAAGTACTTAGGGTAGATTATGTCAGAAGGTTGAATTATACAGATTTGCCTAATGTCAGTAAATGGGGTATTAGGGCAAGGGTTAAATTTGAATTTTAATGTAAAGCTATAGTTTTTATGATGGGTTTTTTATATTTTCTTTAAGTTTTCTTTGATTTAAGCGCTAATCATTTTACCTTTGACCCATTACAAAATTTTATAAAACTTTTTCTTATGAAAAACCTTTTTTCTTTTCTTTTAGTAGGTTCTTTGTTTTTATTGGTTGGCTGTGGTAAAGACGGCGATTGTGTTAAATGTGAAATAAATGCTATTTTCACAACAATAACAACAGAAGCTTGTGAAGATGGTGATGACCTTAAAGTTACAACAGAAGCTTTAGGTATCAAATCTGATACAACTTTTAAAAATAAAACTTTAGATTCATTTAAGAGTGAGTCTATTGCAGATGGATATACTTGTAAATAAGTAAAAATAAGTAGCAAGCAGTTTTATTACTGCTTGTTACTTTTAATGATCAAACTACTCAGAATTTCAAAAAAAATTGAGATAAAATATAATAAAGGCAATATATTTTAAAAGCTATTTCACAAAGTTTAGATTAGTTTATTTGAGTTTTATAAGTTTTAATTTGATATCATTGGGTTATTGGCACTTTTTCTTGGTAAAAAGTACAAATTTTATAAATCCAATTGTCAAAATAATGTCTTAATAAGATCAATAAGGCATTTTTATTGTTAAAAGTTATGATAATGTAATCACGAAAGTTATTTTTATGACTTAATGTCATTATAACAATATCTTATTATTATAACTTTTAATTTGTTAGTCATGCGCCACATGTCACTTTTCTTTTTTCTGATATTACTTTGTAATTGCCTGAATGCCCAAATAACTTTGACTCCTACAGGGGCAGGACCCGATGATAGTGCCACTATTATTTTTGATGCCGCATTGGGAAACAAAGAATTAATGGGTGCATCCAAGGTATATATTCACCATGGTGTTGTTACTGACAAAATAGATGGCACAGCTTGGAAATATGTCAAAGGTAATTGGGGACAAGATGATGGTATTGGTCTCATGACTAAAGTCCCTGGCGAAGCAAATAAATGGCAATTTACTGTAAATCCAAATATTCGTGCTTATTTTGGTGTGCCTGCTGGAGAGAATATCTTCAGAATATCTTGTGTATTCCGTAATGCCGCTGGAACAGTAAAGGGCACATTAGCACCAGGTCAATATGGATGGGGTACTGTGGCAAACAATCAAGATATCTATATCAACCTAAATAGTGATAATTATATAAATATTAAAAACCCTGTAGGTTCGGAAAGCTTTTTGGATCAAGGACAATCTCTAAACATTCAAGCTGAAGCATCTGCTGATGTTTCCAAAATGACTTTATGGCTTGACGAAGGATCTGGGTTTGTGGAACGTAGTACTATTAATTCTGGACGTATTCTTAATTTCGCTTATTTGCCTTCTGCATCTGTAAATTTGGGGATTAAAGTTACAGCGACCATCAATGGATCTAATGTAGAAGCTGTAAAAACGTACAATATTGTCATCAAAAAAAGTACAGAAATTGCAGATTTACCTTTAGGATTGAAGCAAGGGGTCAATTATCATGAAAATGATCCTACTAAGGTGACAATGGTTCTTCTAGCGCCATTTAAAGATTTTGTTTATGCTGTGGGAGATTTTTCAAACTGGCAAATACGAGAAGAAAACCAAATGAAGCGAACACCAGATGGAAAATATTATTGGTTAGAAATAAAAGGGCTTACGCCAAATAAATCATATGTATATCAATATTGGATAGATGGCAAACTCAAAATTGCAGATCCTTATACAAAACAGGTTGCTGATCCATGGAATGACAAATGGATCGAACCATCAGTTTACCCTAATTTACCTGCGTACACACGAGAAGATTTAGGGATTGCAGCTGTTTTCGCTACCAATCAATCCAAGTACAATTGGGCGGCGTCTGAGGATTCTTGGGAACGGCCTGATGTCAATCATTTGGTCATTTATGAACTACATCTTAGAGACTTTTTAGCATCTCATTCATTGCAAGATTTGACTGACACCATTTCTTATCTTAAGAGACTAGGGATAAATGCTATTGAGCTTATGCCTATGAATGAATTTGAAGGCAATGATTCTTGGGGATACAATCCTTCTTTCTTTTTTGCGCCAGATAAATATTATGGTACAAAAGATGATCTGAAAAAATTTATCGAAATAGCGCATCAGAATGATATTGCGGTAATTTTGGACATTGTTCTCAATCATGCATTTGGTCAAAGCCCTATGGTTCAGATGTATTTTGATGGTGGCAAACCTGCTGCTAATAATCCATGGTTTAATCGCGAATATGTAGGTCAATATCAATGGGGATACGATTTTAACCACGAAAGCCAATATACAAAAGACTTTATAGATGATGTCAATAAGTATTGGCTAGAAGAATTTCACTTTGATGGATTTAGGTTTGACTTTACCAAAGGGTTTACCAATTATGCACCAGGAGGTAGTGTAGACGGTTTTGACCAATCAAGGATTAATATACTGAAACGAATGGCAGATAAACTTTGGGAGGTAGATCCGAAGGCTTATGTCATTTTGGAACATTGGAGTCCTGCTGCAGAAGAAACACAACTTGGCAATTATGGTATGAAGATGTGGCGTAATAAAAGTTATGATTTCGTGCCAGCTACGGTAGGAAACCCAACTGGTAGTTTTGCGAATACCGACGCCACAAGTCACGTGACATTTTACAATAGTCATGACGAAAGAAGAATTGCCGAACATTGTATCACGGAAGGTAGGGCTGCAGGAAGTTACAATATTAAAGATACAGTCATCATGTACGAACGAGTGAAAATGGCAGCGGCATTTAATTATTTACAACCTGGTCCCAAAATGATTTGGCAGTTTGACGAGTTGGGTTACGATATTGATATAAACTTCAATGGCAGGGTAGGAAGAAAGCCTTACGTATGGGGAAATGGAAGCTTGAAATATTATAATAGTGCTCTGAGACAAAAC
>DAOLFJ010000166.1:0-6262 GCA_035326365.1 Saprospiraceae bacterium
GTCGTTATTAAATCGCACCCACCAATAGGCATTGTTTGTAGCCCACAAGATACTTTAATTGCTTGCTTTGGAATCATGAATGTTAATAGAACAATTTCAGTTAGCCCAGATGCAATTGGCCCATTTGGCTATAGCTTGAATAGTCTCTCTGGACCTTTTCATGCATCCAATACATTCACGGGTTTGGGTGTTGGTAATGATCCTGCGATATTGTCGCGTAATTTTAGAGTTTATGTAAGAGATGGCAATGGATGTATTGACAGTTGCTTATTCACAATCATTCAACCACAGCAACTGACGTGTTCGATTCAAAAAACGGATTTGACATGTTTCCAAAACGGAAGTGGCACAGCAACAGCAAATATATTAGGAGGAACAGCGCCATTTAGGTATGCATGGAGTAATGGTGTCACCAATGGACCTACGTCAAACACTTCGTCTACTATAAACGGTCTTTCAGCAGGAGTTTACACACTCTCAGTCACTGATGCTAATAACTGTATCACCATGTGCTCGATTACCATTAATCAACCAGCAGCCATCTCTCCCAATGTCAATCCGGCAAATGTCTGTCTAGATTTTGATACCCAAGTTTTTGCAGCTCCTACAGGTGGGACGGGTACTTTTAATTACAATTGGACACTGATAAATGCAGGCTCTACTTTAGCTTCCAATATTAATTTAATAGGAACGACCAATGATGCTATCCAAGATTTTTCCACTTGGTGTTTAAAGCCTGGTATCGTAACACTTGGAGTAGAAATAATAGATCAAAATAATTGTCTCTCTACTACAACTACCACAATAGATATAAAATCATGTTTTGACCTTGCTATCAGAAAGAGAGTGGCTTTACCTAATAAACAATATTACCCTGGCGACACTGTCACATTTAATATTGAAGTTTTTAATCAAGGTAGTGTCAATGCGACTGATGTGAGGATTTCTGATATTCTTGATGTAAATATGCAATATAATGTAAGTCAAAATACAGCAGCACTTACGGGCAATGATAATAATTGGACAGCTGGTATGAATGATTCGTTACATACTATCGTAAATAGGGTCAATGCAGGAGAAAAGGCTAATCTAAAAGTTATACTCTCTGTAAAGCCAAGTACTACCAATAATTTTATGGTAAATACAGCTCTTATTTCATCCACACGAAGTGAGGTCCCTTTTGGTGCATCTTTCAGAACTAAGGATAACCCAATAGACGAAGATGAAATTCTTCCTCCACTCAATAATCCACCAGCCAAACAACCTGAAAAGGATGACGAGATTTGTGATAGTATGAATGCATCATTATTCCCAAATGAATGTTCCCTTGGAGACGATATGGATGATCAAGATGGCGAAGATTTTGCAGTAGTCAGTATTTGTCAGTTAAATGGAAGTAGCATCGCTAGATCTGAATGTGTTCCTCCATCTATGAGAGTGCAAGGCAAACAAATAAATACTCCTGAATTTAAAAATGAAATGGATCCAACTGGTAATGGTGACGGGATCATAAATAATGGTGATAATGGAAACCTTTTAGCATCATTTCATAACACTTACCTTGACGCAATGAAAGGCACCAATCCTATCACTGGAAAAATCATTTTCCATAATGGAAATGGTGCTGTCAATTCGTCCAATGGAGTTGTAACACCTCAAGGAGATCTAAATGTTTACACAAATCAATTAGTTCGTATTTTTGGACAATTGGTGGCCACTGATGGTTGTGTAGGTGTATCTGTGGTAGAGTTAGACTTTACACCACAACCTACAGTTTTAGCTTCACCTGAAAATGTTATAGCTATTTTAGATCAAGAAGATGTTTGTTTTAATGTAGATATCGATAATACTCTAGGTGTACCATTAACACTCCAATGGCAACAATACATAAATAATGTTTATGTGGATATCCCAGGAGCGACGGGCACAGAATTCTGTTTAGATAAAATAATTGCAGATGATGATCGAAAACAATACAGAGTCATTACCTTCGAATCTTCTGATGTTGCCAGGACTTGTGCCACACTATCTGCATCTGCAATTATAGAACTAGAAGGAGATCCTATTTTAGCATGTAATGATTTAGTAAATATTTCCTTAGACGATACTTGCGAAGCATTTATCACACCTGATATGGTATTAGAAGATGTCAGATTTGAATCTAGGATTAGCATTAGAATTGTAGACAGTCAAAACAGGGTAGTACCCAATCCAGTCACGTCTGCATACATCGGACAGGTTTTGACGGTATATGCTTATGATATTGTAAATGGAAACTCTTGTTGGTCTACCATAAAAATAGAAGATAAATTGCCACCAGTTATCACTTGTCCAGATGATTATACGGTGAGTTGTATGAATAATAATTTTGTAGTACCTTCTCCATTTTTTGTAGATGCATGTGATCCGACGGCTACGATCCAATTGATTAGTGATGTACTGACAGAATTAGAATGTGGTAGACTTGATAGTATCATTGCAGTAAGAGAATTGAGATACATAGCAAAAGATAAATATGGAAATACTTCCGCTCCTTGTACTTTCAAAGTTTATTATAAATCCGTCAATATCAATCGTGTAGTTTGGCCAGCTAATATTGAATTAAGTTGTAGAGTTGTGCCTACTTACCCAGCGTGGGATTTTAATAGAAATGGCAAACCCGATCCTTCAGAAACAGGCATACCCCAGATCGGCGGTATAGATCTTGCATTTGCAAGTTCAGTTGATTTGATTTCTGATAATTATTGCAGAATAAATGTCACATATCATGACTCGCAGTTGCCTTTATGTGGTAATACTTATAAAGTTATTAGAGATTGGTCTATGGTAGATTGGTGTAATAGTATAATATTAAAGCATACACAATTGATCGCGGTCAAAGATACAGAAGGTCCTGTGGTGACATGTCCAATAGACCAAAATTTTGAAATTTTTACCCAAGACCATTCATGTACAGCTGACTTTAGTGTACCGGCTCCTATTGTTATCAGTGATTGTAATTCCACGACTTGGACTGTTGCATATTTATTGGCAGATGCAAATGGATTACCACCTGTCAATGGACAATATGTCACAGATAATTTGGTACAAACTGGCAATATTTATACGATAAAAGAATTGCCTTTAGGTCGTACATGGTTGAGATATACAGTGACTGATGAATGTGGCAATTTTACATATTGCTTCACTGAAGTAATGGTATTAGATAAGATCAAGCCTACACCCATTTGCGACGAAACAACTGTTGTAACGCTTTCCGTAAATGGCAAAGCTTTTATATATGCGGAGACTTTTGATGATGGTAGTCATGACAACTGTTCACAAGTTACATTTTCTGTTAGAAGATTGACGAGTGGTTGTAATTCTAATGGTTCTACAGATGAAAATTCAAATCCATTTGGACCCTTTGTAGAGTTTTGTTGTAGTGATGTAGGTGTAGATGTTATGGTAGAGCTTAGAGTTAAAGATCTTTCAGGCAATGAGAATTCTTGTATGGTCATTGCCAATGTCCAAGATAAAGTACCACCTGTGATTACTTGTCCATCAAATGTTACGATCACTTGCGGTGCTGATACGTCTGTCAATGTGCTAGGTAAGCCTATCTTTTCTGCAAGTCCTATCAATGTGCCTTATTTTAGTGATAACTGTGCGAATGTGAACTTGTCCTGGAAAAATAATGGAACCATTAGCGAATGTGGTCAAGGAATCATCACAAGGACATTTACAGTCACTGACAAAGCTGGTAATAAGGCAGAATGCACACAAAGAATAACAGTCAGAAACAATACACCATATAACGGACCAGCCCTGTATGTAGCTCCTTCACCATATGCAAATGGGGTGACATGGAAAAACCTAGAACCAAGGTCTATGACAGGATGTATGAATGCAGATATTAACCCATCGAATACAGGAGAACCAGAATTGGGTAATGACGCGTGTAGTGCAGTTGCAAAAACTTTTGAAGATCAGATAATACCATTTGTAGATGGCGTATGCTTTAAGATTTTAAGAAAATGGACGGTGATAGATTGGTGTAAGTTTGCACCGAATACAGATATCAATGGAGCATTGTATCCATCATCACCAGTGTTGGCTGTTAATATGTGGACATTTACGCAGACAATTGCTGTTTCCGAGAATGATGCTCCTATATTGCAAAACTGTTCTAAAGGAGATACAGAAACATTTGCAGATAATTGTGCTGCACAAGTTACTTTGACTAATGCCGCAAGTGATTGTACACCTAGTGACAAATTGAGATGGACGTATACTATTGATGTAGCGAATGACGGCATCGGTCCTTTTATCACTGGTAATACAAGTAATGCTTCAGGTAGTTTTCCAGTAGGTACGCACAATATTATATGGACAGTAGAAGATATGTGTGGCAATCAGTCTACCTGCAATTATGTTTTCAGAGTGATCGATAGGAAAAAACCTACACCATATTGTATTTCTGAAATCACCACCGTAATCATGCCGACACTTGGTCAGGTCGAGCTGTGGGCAAAGGACTATGATAAAGGTTCATTTGACAATTGCCCACTTAGTGGTTGTGGTTTGAAGTTTACATTTGACGGATTTAAACCACCTGTTACGATCAATGAAGTTTTGTTTGACAAAGATGGGATGATTGTAGCTACTTGGCCGACCAATAATGCAACTTTGTTAGAACGTTATGCAAATGGAGATTACCAGAGATGGGTACCAGCTACATGTTCATCTGCCAAACTCTTTACTTGTGATGATTTGGGTTCTAATGAAGAGAAAATGAGTGTGTGGGATGCTAGTGGTAATACTGATTTCTGTTCGGTAACATTATTCGTTCAGGCGAATGGTACATCTTGTGTTGGCTCTAGAATAGCTGGAAATATAGGTACTGAAAATAATGGAATGGTATCTGAAGTCAATGTCATCTTAAAAAATATGTTAAGTCAAGAATTTATTGCGACCAAAACAGATGTTAATGGATATTTTGATTTTGATGCCGTGACGCCAGGTATTTCGTATACAGTCATACCTGATAAAGATGTAGATCATACCAATGGGGTCTCTACGCTAGATGTCGTCATGATACAAAGACATATCTTAGGCATCAATGAGCTAGATTCACCATATAAATACAAAGCGGCAGATATCAATAATGACCAAAAGATAACAGCAGCTGACCTTGTAGAATTAAGAAAGTTGATCCTAGGTGTTTATCCAAAATTTCCGAAGAATACATCATGGAGATTCATAGATAAATCTAAAGTTATAAATGACTTTATAAATGTGTATTCAGCAAATGAATATGTCAGACTTGATTCCATACATCAATCCTATATGCAGAATAATTTTGTTGCTGTCAAAATAGGTGATGTCAATGATTCTGCCACGACCAATGCCAAAAGCAATGACACAGAAAATAGAAAGGCAGAAAAACTGTCTTTAGTTACAATTGATCAATTATATCAAAAAGGGGAAACCGTAAGAGTACCGATCACTACGGACAACTTTAAAGAGATCTTCGGCGCACAATGGACCCTCAATTTTGATGTTTCTAAGTTGAGTTATAGCGCCATAGAAGCAGGAGCGATGAAAGTCAGTGCTGAAAATATGAATGTTAAAGATGGTCACATTGCATTCAGTTGGAATACTTTTGACGCAACAACTTTTAGTGACAATGAGGTTCTTTTTACACTCGAATTTGAAGCAAATGCAAATGGTAATATTGCGAATAGTATTACATTAACATCAGATATTACAAGATCAGAAGCGTATACGCACAATCTTGAAGCGATAAATGTTAAACTCATCATTAGGGAGCGTAATTCTAGTGAATTTGCACTAGGTCAAAACAATCCAAATCCATTTGCTTCTTCGACAACTATTCATTTTAGTTTGCCAGAAGATGGAGATGCAACATTGACTATTTTTGACATCACAGGTAAGACTCTGAAAATCATAAGTGGCACATTTGTCAAAGGCAAAAATGAAGTTGTCTTATCAGCTGATGAGTTTGATGCACAAGCTGTAATGTTCTACGAGTTAGAAAGCAATGGCCAAAAGGCAACCAAAAAAATGATCTATTTGCATAAATAGAAAGTAGCAACAGTTTTCCCAATGATTGTTTGATTAAGCAATCATTACATCCGATAATGGCTTTAGATTTACATAGTAAGTCTAGAGCCATTTCGCTTTATAATGTGCGTTATGTGGACAATTCCTTCCATCTTTCGACCATTAAGCTGAGAGCAACGAAGACTGATGAGCGAAA
>DAOLFJ010000166.1:6362-10104 GCA_035326365.1 Saprospiraceae bacterium
CGGTAAGCTTGGGTTAATGCAAACGTCTCGTTTGATTTCCAGTCCATCAGACTTTCGGAATTTCTGAAGCTGGAAGCTTCAGCCACATTATGCTGGGAGCAACGAAGACTTTGTATATTCTTATTCATTTTCTTCGTTTTACTTTCAGTCTATACCTTTTCTTCTTTAGGTATCTTACTGGTTATCGTAGTTCTCCACATGAAGTAAAATCCTGCAACAAAACAAAAAGCTAATGCCAAAACTGAATATCTCATGTTATTGGTAATATTATCGACGACTCCGAATAAAAATGTACCACCTACAATGGCAGATTTGTACACCACATCATAAAAGCTAAAATAAGATGTCGTATCATGATCTTTTTCTGGTAGAAGCATTGAGTAGCTTGCTCTTGAGAGTGATTGTATTCCGCCCATTACTATACCTACCAAAGATGCTAATAAGTAGAAGACAAGTTTGTCATATGTAAAAAATGCGCCTACACATATTAGAATCCAGATCACAATCATACACAAAATAGAAAATTTATTTCCTTTTTTATTTCCCAGAATTGAGAAAAAATAGGCACCTCCAATAGCAACAAGTTGTAATAGCAGAATCAACAGAATCAATTCAGCTGTTTCAAAACCGAGTTCTTTTTCAGCAAAAATAGCTGCAAGGTAAATGACTGTTTGTACTCCAGCACTATAAAAAAAGAAGGCGAGTAAGAAGGATTTTATATTGGCAGAAGCTTTCACCTTCGTAAAAGCGGATGAGATTTCTTTATAGCCATTTTTTACCATAGAAGAAGTGAATTTAGTGACGGTATCTTTAGGTAGGTGTTTGAATGAATATTGGGCAAATCCTATCCACCATAATCCCACAAGTGCAAATCCAAGTCTTGAGCCCATTTGTCCATCAGAGATCCCAAACCAATCAGGTTTTTGAACCATTAATAAGATCACAATCAACAGTAAAACACTGCCTATATAGCCGTAAGTATAACCTTTGGCACTTACCTTGTTATATCTATCTTCAGTCACGATCAAAGGCAAATAAGAATCATAAAATACTATACTTCCTGCAAAACCTATCGTTGCCAAAATAAAAGCTGAGGTACCTAGCCATAATTGAGGTTCACCTTTAAAGAAGTACAAGGCAGTACACGCTATAGAACCAATTAATGTAAATAGCTTAAGAAAAAATTTACGTCTCCCGCTAAAATCGGCCATTCCCGAAAGTAAAGGTGATAGGCAGGCGATAATAATGTAGGAAAATGATACTGCAAAAGAATACAATGAACTATTTGAAAAATTTAAAGGTCCTAGTGATATTTCTTCTGGTGTGTATTTAATAAAATATACTGGAAATATAGCTGTTGATATCACCAATGCATAAGCTGAATTAGCCCAGTCAAAGATTGCCCATGCATTGATGGTCTTTTTATTATTCATTATTGCACTGCTCATGAGAAGTTTGTTTTTTGTTTTGATGGAGCAAAGTAGCAACTATCTTTGTGACAATAAAGTTTTTTGTGAATTTTAATGTTAATAAGCAATTATATCAGATAAGGTTTCGATTAGAATTACTGATAATCAAACCACTTCGCCGTGCCTAAAAAGATTTTGTCAGCAATTTTACTTCATGTATTGTGGGAATAATTACCTTTAACTTTTTTATTGAATATCGTTGGCCATGAATATCGTCATACTATCGCGCAATGCATCACTCTACAGTACACATAGTCTGGTCGATGCCGCCAGAAGAAGAAATCACTATGTTCGGGTCATAGATCATATGGCTTGTGATCTCATCATAGAATCAGGTAAGTCCAAGGTGCTATTTAATAATCAAGCCATAGAACGCATCGACGCTATCATTCCACGTATTGGGTCCACCGCTACCATATATGGTGCAGCTGTGATTAGACAGTTTGAGAGTCAAGGTGTTTTCAGTACCTTACATGCCGAACCACTTTTAAAAGCAAGAGACAAACTCAGTTGTTTACAGATATTGGGTAGCAATGGGGTAGGTGTGCCCAAGACGGTATATTGTAGTTCGCCTTTTACGATTCCTTATCTTTTAGAGCAGATGGAACCATATCCTATCATCATAAAACTCGTCACAGGTACACAAGGTATGGGTGTCATTCTAGCAGAGAACAAAGCAAATGCAGAGTCTATCCTTGAAGCTTTTCATACGACAAAAGAAAAGGTGATCATGCAGAAATTTATTAAGGAAGCAAAAGGTGCAGATATCCGAGCATTTGTTGTCAATGGTGAGATTGTAGGTGCCATGAAACGTCAAGCACGTTCAGGTGATTTCAGATCCAATCTACATCGTGGTGGCACTGCCGAAGCCATAAAATTGTCATCGGACGAAGAAGAAACAGCCTTAAAATCTGTCGAAATACTAGGCTTAAAAGTTGCAGGTGTAGATATGTTGAAAACTGTGAATGGTCCCCTAGTGTTAGAAGTAAATGCATCTCCTGGGCTCGAAGGTATAGAAGGTACCACGGGTGCTGATATAGCTGGAAAAATAATTAAATACATAGAAGATAGCCGTAAATAGGACAGGTATTTTTACCTTAAAACAATCAAAAATCATGCTGAGAAGTTTAATTATACCAAGAGTAAATCCAGACCAAGAACTCTGTATTGATGGCACCATCATAAAGCCAGGTCAATCTACGCTCTTACGTATTAATGCAGGTAAATTACCATCTGACAATAGAATAAACGTTCATGCTCATGTGTTCCATACAGGTAAAACTGGACCTTCACTATTAGTCCTTGGAGGCGTGCATGGCAATGAAATTAATGGCATCGAAATCGTAAGAAGAAGTATTGAACAAGGTTTTTATAATCAGATTACTTGCGGTACAGTGATTGTCATTCCATTACTTAATGTGTATGGATTTATTAATTTCAGCAGGGATGTCGCAGATGGTAAAGATGTAAATCGTTCTTTCCCTGGACACATTAATGGATCGTTGGCTTCAAGAGTAGCTAGAATCTTGACAAAAAAGATATTGCCACATGTGGATATTGCCCTTGATTTTCATACTGGTGGTGATGCTAGGTATAATTACCCTCATGTCAGATATTTTAAAGGCGATCCTGTAGCATCAGAAACTGCAAAACAATTTGGTGTGAAATTAATGATGGAACAAGCACTAATTCCTAGCTCATTCAGAAGGGCAGCCTATGATATGGGTGTACCTGCTGTGGTATATGAAGGTGGAGAGTCCATAAGATTGGATAAATTATCTATAGATCTCGGTATGGCAGGTATTAAAAATGTGATGCAAGGTCTCGGTTTAGTCGATCAGAGTATGGTTACAGAAACGCAAGAAAGAGTTGTGATTAAAAAGAATAACTGGGTACGCGCCATTTCAGCAGGTCTATTTATCTGGAGTAAAAGGTCTGGTGAATTGGTAAATAAAGGGGATAAACTTGGCGAAATAAAGGATCCCTTCGGTAGTAAAAGTGTCGATGTGTTATCTACTTATAGTGGTTATATCATTTGCCATAATAATGCAAGTGTCGTATCTTTGGGTGATGCTCTATTTCATATTGGAAATGAATTTGAGCTATTATCAGAAGACTCATCTGATCAAGGTAACGTGACCTTTTAATACTTCGGGTTTGCCAAAGTTGTTGGTATAATTTATAATGAAGGTGTAGATTCCCGGTGGAGCATATTCTCCGGAATTATTGCGCTGACCATTCCATCCTGTGTCAAAGTCTTTTGTTTCAAAGAT
>DAOLFJ010000167.1:0-10024 GCA_035326365.1 Saprospiraceae bacterium
CAATATCATCGAATCAGCACCCAAAAGACTTGTTAATAAAAACCTTCTGTTCTTAAGAATTAATTCGCCAACTTTATGATTGATAATTCTAAAAATATAGCAGGTATTAAATAAATAATAAAAAGACAAACTTTAATTCCGAAATCGACCTCGATTCATAGTTTTAGCTTTAACTACACTTAAAAAGAAAATAAAAAGACTCTACAACGAAAGGATCAATATCAATTTATACCATTCTTCAACCAATTATTTGGCATCACCAATCGAAAATATTTGAATAATTTTATCCAAGATCCAATCTATTTAAAAAAATATTACAAAATTTATAAAAATACTTAATACTTACAATTAACTATAAATCAGCAACTTAAGTTTTAACTTATACATTTGTACACATATATATACGTTTACAAACGTATTTACACGTATATTAAACGACTACAGAAATCAACTGCCTACATCTTTGCATCGTCAATCGATCGAAAGATCAAATATTTGTTTCACTCGTCCTGACATACACACAAAATAACAGATGTACCACGGACACAAATTTTTAAATATCATGATGAATACAATCAAAAACTCAGTACAACTCGTAGGCAACATCGGTAAAGATGTGCAATTGGTTTCATTTGACAATGGCAATAAAAAAGCATCTATTGTGCTCGCTACAAATGAATCATACACAAACACAAAAGGCGAAAAAGTAAAAAACACATCATGGCACAATCTGATCGCTTGGGGAAAAACGGCAGAGCAGATAGCTGCATCCGTCCAGAAAGGTAATGAAATATCCATCGTAGGTAAACTAGCCAATCGTACCTATACAGATAAAGATGGTAATACAAAATACGTAACTGAAATAGTTGTCAATGAATTCTTCAAAGTGGCAAGAACTATCGCTCCATCGGTAGAAGTAGTACCTTTTTAATCAATTTCATTTTAATAATTTTTCAAATTAATTTTTAATCTTTTAAATCAAATAATCATGACAAATAGTATAAAAAATTCAGTTCAACTTATCGGTAATGTGGGTAAAGATGTAAACTTAGTAAACTTAGAAAATGGTAGTAAAAAACTCTCTTTAGCTATTGCTACAAATGAGTATTATACCAATAATAAAGGCGAAAAAACCCAAAATACAGAATGGCACAATATCGTAGCTTGGGGAAAAACAGCCGAAAACATGGCAGCATCATTAACAAAAGGCAATGAAGTTGTCATCCAAGGTAAACTGACAAGTAGGTCCTACACAGATAAAGAAGGAAAAAACAAATACATCACCGAAGTAGTGGTCAATGAGTTTTTCAAAATCGCAAAATCTTCACGTGAACTTGAAGCAGCAGTGTAGTATGAAACAAAGAAACGTCCCGCTCCATGTCAGGAATGGAACGTTTCTTTTCTAATGACATTTGGATAATTTGGAATTCTTACATCCATCTACGTCTATCGCTCTCTACCTTTCTGAGAAAGATATCAGATAAGTTCTTTGCAAAGTCATTACTGATGTAAGGTATCATGATTCTGCCAGATGCAGTATATAAAGATATGCTACACAATTGGTTTTTAAATTGATAAGGCGATTGATGGAGTTCGATAGCTTGTATCTTAAATATTGGTAATACTTCGGCTTTATCACCAAATACACCGCCTTTGATGTATAGCAATTCGCCATCGTGACCGAATGTTTTTTTTCTGTAGCCGACATACCTAAAGCCTATTAGATAAAGTACAACCAAAAGACCATAAACAATTTTATCTGTCTGGTCGAGAAAGTATGCAAGGCCACTTAGCAAGGCAAAAACGATACCTATAATAACAGTAAACCTGTAAAAATATCTTTTATCGATCTTGTGCATCTCAAAGGATTCGAAATCAACTGTACCGAAAAGTGTGCGGACTACTTCGGTTATGTGCGAGATATTACATCCAGGAATATTGATATTTTGTTTTGATGTGAGCTCGGCACTTGATGCTTGATTAAGATATAGATTTTTGAATCCTGCTAATCGTTTTAATAAATTGTCTGACCATGAAATGTGTTGGATTTTATGGTCAAGTGCAGAAATTTCTTTTTTAGTAAATAAACCACTGATGATCTTAAATCCACTCCTCGATCTCAAGAATTGCAAGTCATAATGTTGCACAACTATTCTCACCATCGAGATCATGATAGAAACAATCAAAAATACAGCAACAACAAAAGCAATGAACGCAAAGCCAAGCTCAACGTCGGGTATTTCTTCTGAATATTCATCGACGTCAACGCCGACTTCTTGAAGATTCTGATAAATCCAGAAAAAGAATAAAAATATAAGTCCGCCAGATTTAAGGTGGTTTTCTGTGATGCCTACTTTAAATAATTCAGTCGTAGTTAGTGACATGATGGGTTTGTAAATAACTCTAGTCTCTTCTTGATCTATAACATCGGATTGATCATTTTTAGATACAAAGGCCTTTTTTTCGGACATCACCAAGTCACGAAGTGCGTGTGCTTTATCGGTTTGGATAGCATGAAATTCAAACTCATTTTTTTCTGAACCAGCAGTATCGACTTTCAGACGTAGTACAGAAAAAAACTGATGTATGATATTTTGCTCAAAATTGATGGTTTGGATTTTAGCAAATGGGATAGACATCTTTTTTTTGTTGAAAATCCCTGTAAACAGGACCAATTCACCATCTTGGATAATGAAATACGTTTTAAAAAAATTGATGACTGAATAAACCATAGATATAACAGCCACTGCCACTATAGTGTATAATAAATAACTCGTTTTACTTTTGCTTCCACCAAGTAAAACCACCACCACAAATGGTAGCAACTGCCTGAATAAGACATTTACAGTCTTAAACAGAATCATCAAAATAGCTACATATGACTGACGATTTGGCACCGAAAAGTCGAACTCATTCTTCTTCATCGTGCGCTACCTTATTAGTGATAAATTGTTTGAGTTTTGCAGCTGTTTCTTGGGATAGTCCAGGAATATTTAGGTCACTAGAACTACCACCCGCGGTAAAAAGTGACAATTCTGATAAACCAAAATATCTATCTATTGGTCCTTGATTGATCTCACAATGTTGCACACGATTGAAGGGTACAATGATAGTTGATCTAAAAAACATTCCTGATTTATAGACTATATCCCTTTCACGTAGGGCAAAACCTTCATAAAAATAGGATTTGTAAGATAAAAATACAAAAAGACTAGTAACCAAAATCCAACCACCTACCACAATCCAAATCAAGGGTGAATCAAAAAGTTCTTCCACAAATATCCCAATCCCAAGATAAATGATGATTGCCACAACAAAAAAGAAAGCCGTAAAATATATACTAACTTTCTGATAATTAATCTCTAAAGATTCGAAATCTATGTCATTTATACTTGGCAAGGATTGAGAAGGAAGTTGGTTGTTTTCGAATTCCATAAGGTGGTTATACGTTTTTAATGCACATGCTAAATGATAAATACAACTAGAAAGTTCATAAAGAAGTAATTATGAATTGAATTTAAAATTAAGTTAAAATTCTCGTCATTAGAATTCTCAAAAAATAACCATGTTTATAATCTTGATATTACACACTTCTGGTCTTTCCCAGAAAACAACTTTGAATCAGAATTAAATTTATAATCCAAATTTTTTAGATTTTCTAAAAATTCTCCAGATTGAAATTCTCCAGTTTTAGAAAATAAATATTTCATATTGTTTATTACCTTAAAATTATCTTCGTATCCTAATTGTTTTATTCCAAATGTATATGAAAGATTACTTGCGATTTGGATTTGATCAAAGAACTCTTTAGCCGAAGTCGAAATCATAAAGTCCTTATAATGAAGGTCGCTAGCTTTTTTAATTTCTTTTGAAGTAGATAAAATATAAGTTGTATCAGTGTTATAGAAAATTCCTTGATAAACATTAGTAGCTATTGACAATATATTTGATTTAACATAATCGACTAAAGCCGGCATATCAAATCTGTATTCAACGAGTCTAGCTGTATAATCCTTAATCAACTTTGGCTTTTCAAGTATATCTATTATTTGTCCTTTATCATTTACAATAAATGATAAACTTAAACCACTAAGAAAGAAGTAATTGTTATGTTCTAAAACAGTTTTTTGTTTTTGGGCATCCTCATCTTCATTTTTTAGTAAAATTTTGTAGGTGCCCAATTTTTCATTATAAACTTTTGACTTAGCAATAAATGAAAATTCACCCGATTCACTTACATTTTCTTTGTAATTATATTTTAAAAGAAATTTAACAGATTTGCCATCATGCCACCAAGCTTTTGGTTTAAATTCATGTTGAGCAATTTGGTTGTGTTGCTTTTTTCTTTTTATTTCTGTATTTGCAGTATACTCTATTGTTGGATCCCTTGGATATTTTTGACTTTTATAATAAATAGGATTGTATTTAGTTTTTAAACTAAAACTATACCCAAAAAATTGATATTGAGAATCAACAAAGTAATTCATCGTTTGTAAAGTGTGATTTTCTGGAGATATTCTTGCGTCATCGCCATAATTAATTGAGTCAACTTCTTCAAATGAATTAAAACCGATTTGTTTCTCTATTGTAATAATTTCATCTTTTTTGAAATTATCATTAGTTACCTTAACAAGACCATTGTATATTTTTTCTTCACTTTTCACACTTTTATCCAAATATAATATTGAATCTAAGCCCCAAAATAAAGGCTCATAGAACTTACAAAATTCATTTACGAAGGTGTCCCTCCCATTATTACCAATGATGTTTTGAAAAAAATAGGATGGAACCTGATTTTTCAATTGATTTGCAAACAATTGCTTCAAGATTTGATCTTTGCGATTTACTCTTTTAATTTTACCTTTCTCATCAACTACAAATTCAAGATTTAATCCAACAATGGATCTCAAATATTCAAATTTATCATCTTTCTTATTGCTTGATTTAAAATATACCACAGTATCTGAAATAATCTTTACATGCAATTCTTCATTAATTCTGTTTACAAATACTTCAAAATCATATTCAACTGACCCAAATTGATCATTTGAAATCCATTCTTGGCGATAAGTAAAAGTATTAGAGGCTTTCCCATCCCACCACGGTTTGATTTTAAACTGCTTTTGAGCATTCAAATTAAAAGAAATAACACATGAAAGTAGAATGAATAATTTGTATCTCACAATTTATTTTCTTTATTAATGATTAATTGAAAACAAACACCAAATAAACCACTATGTTCAATGTTTAATTGACTGATTGCCTAAATAATTAGAGAACAATTTCATATCTCCAACACTTCACAACTTTATTGAAAAATTTGAATTAAAATTCACATAACTGCCCTATAACAATTAAAGTACAAAAAAAGACCATTAAATATTCAGGCAGATAAATTTGAATCATCATACAATTTAAGGATTCAAAAGTACCTGTCAAGGCAGAAAGGTATCTTTTTATTAGTGCCTCATAAATGAAGTGATTCTTAACACCAAGACACCTCTCAAAAATCCCCATAATACACCTGAAAACAAGGAAGGTGCAAGTCATTTCTCCACAAATCCACCACTTGATTCCTATCGTCTAGTACTAGCTCAACAAAGTACTTCCCTTCAATATGTGTCTCGAATATTTCACGCTTGACGATGGCGTCCTTTCTAAAGTCGCCTGCCGCTCTCATGACCAATAACTCATAAGCTATATCATGCGCATCTAGCCAAGCAATCGTCTGTGGCTTGAATGTATCTTCTCTACCTGATGCCAAGATGATCTTATATCCCAACTGATGGTAATTTTTCACCATATTGACTACAGGTAGATTGGGAAGGTCTTGATCGCATTTGGATGCATCAAATGGACTTCGACCATCCATCAAACATAACGTACCATCCAAGTCACAAATAATGGCTTTGGGTAGAGATGGGTCTTGGGTACGTATTATGTTTTCAGGACGAACTTTAGGTCTCCTTGAAAAATCAAAAGTATTTTTTACACTTTCATATTGCTCAATAAATCGCTTTAAGACATTGGGTGGAATAAATTTTTCTGTTTCTTGGTGTCTCTGAATCACTCTTTGCTTCAATTCTTCCGTTTCTACTTCAAATAATTTAAATGAAATATCGGCTAGATGGTTAAACTTAACGATGTATTGATTTAAGAACTCCTTTCTGGTGTGCGTGGCATCTACTACAACATTGACTTTATTATTCAACAAAGTAATGATCGCACTATCTACCATTTTGGTGAGCAAAGCTTCTTCATCTTCGCTCAAATTTTCGTGACTAAACTGCATCAATCGTAAATCATCTCTATTTACTCTAAACCAGTTTTCTTCAGTTCTTAAGTGATATTTTGCAAAAGTGGACTTACCAGAACCTGGTGGACCTACAAGGATTAATAATTGTGGATTTTTATATTTGCTCATTACAATTTTTAATTTTTGAAAGAATAATTAAATTAAAATACAAACGATTAAAGTCGCGAATCAATGGTAGATTCTATTTTTTCACCCATTATACGATCATAAACCAAATTTTTTAAGTGATAATTTTCAGAATGAATATCCCTATATTTTACCTTTAACAAAGCATGATTGATAGCCCAATCGTTTATCGAACATTGGATTTTTTTATCAATATTCCTTTTTTGCAAGTTGTATTTATAGTTGTTTATAAAGTCGATGCCATAAATCATTACCAGATATTGGTTGTTTCTCACTTTAAATGCTGGTGGCAAATTTTTAAGAAATGAAGTACGTGGTTTTATGACAATGCCTTCTTCTTTATCTAACGATAATTTATGAAACCATTCGATTACTAAATCTGATTTGACTTCTAGGTCGTCAAGTGTCTCAATTGTAAATTCTAAAAACTCATCATCACTTACTTCCTTAAAACTAATATTATCATTTACAACTAATTCTGTCCCATCATCAAAGACTTTTTTTAGTACATTAAACGGTTTAAAGGATATTTCACCTTCAATTCCAAAATGCGAAATTTGATCCCCATAAATGTTGATTCCTTTTTCATACATATCAAGATCTAATACCTTAAAAGCTTCAATAGAATCATACTGCCTAGAAACATGCGAAGGATATTCTTTCTTAATGGCCTTTTCACCTAATACTTTTTTATCAGAAATATATTTTTGATAGGTTTCTGATGACCTTACCTTTTCTATTTTGTCATACAATTCTGATTGTTTGAGATAATCATGATGCGTCTTGTGCGAATGATGATAAGCCCAAAACTCATTGTTGATCAATCCTTTGCCAAGTACACTCCATGGTAACATTTCGGCCTGTATGATTACTAAACTTAGATCTTCCCAATCAAATCTACCATGTATATCTGCGCAAGCCTTTATAGCTTTTTCTACGTCAATATGCATTACTTTATGGCCATTTCTACTCACAAAATAACTATCATTGATATCTTTTTTCAAATATATGTCGCAATAAGAGCCCATATATTTTTTTTGAACTACAAAATGTGTTACACCCCGATCGAAATAGTATTTTAATCCTTCAAACGGAGATTCGATTTCATTCTTTTCCCATGATTTTGGGGCAGGAGAGATCGTTGGTGAAAAGGCATTTATCTTGTTCTGACAAAACCATTCTATTCTGTTTTTTATATTTCGTTTTTCGTTCATTTTACTTCTTTTTTAGTGATTATACAGACTTGCGTAGGTTGTACCCCATTAATATTGTCACCAATAAAATCAAAATATACTTCTAGGGTTTGGTCATTGTTTACACCTTCCCATATTAGTTTCTTAAATTCAACTGCTGATGGTTCAAATTGATGATCATCATGTCTTCGCTCCATTGTTTCGCTATAATATTTATTAAAATCAGCATTTGGTGTCGTGATTATAATGGATGCAAAATTCAGACTTAATGACCGTTTAATAAGTGACAAAGCATTCTCCTTTGTATTATGTTCTATCACTTCTGACATGATAATGTTTACTTTTTCTTGATCTGGATATTGATTCAAATCTGAGAAAAACGATAGATTATTTTCAGAGTATCTTGCGCCTATCGCTGTTGCAATGTCTTCAAACTTTTCATCACTATCTACTGCATAATAAGATTTTTTAAAACCTTTACTCATGACTTTTTTATAATAAAGCAATTCTCCACAACCTATATCGAGAATAGAGATATTAAAATCTAACTTATCTATAATATAAATAATTCTTGCCTGATGAGTTGGGTACCATGTCAGTTTTGTATTAAGACCTTGTTTGAGAAGGTATGACTCAAAGACTGGCTTCACCATCAAAAACAATTTTTCCGACCGCACTGCTCTTTTAATGAAAAGATAAAATACAAAATACGGTACATTATCCAGATTAGTCAAAATCCTGGCATATTTATCTGCAAATGATTCGTCAATATATGTATAGATACCATATTCATTTGTAATGTGCGTAAATAAGGCAGTCAAACTTAGCAAATTGATAGCATCAAAAACAGAATTGGCTTCAATCTTCAGGGTATAATTGTATCCTTTCTGGTGTTCTACTGATATACCATCAAAATATCTCGAAAGAAGGAATGCTCCATTTCGTACCCAACTAGAATTAATGTAAAATGAAGGAATTTCTATGTCGCATTTTTCCTTGTCGATATCACCAATGGTCTTATGAAGCCATGACAATTCTTTGGACAGTACTTCATACTTTGCCTTAAGCAAATGACTGAAAAAGTCAGTACAAATATCCATCACCACTAATGGGCTGCAATAACTCTGAAAGTCAATTTGATTGCTTTCTTCAGGTAAATAACTATACTTAGTATCTTGAAAAACAATGTCATATTGATGAGAAGTAATTACATTTCCGATTACAACACCTTTTTTAAGTGGCTTAGCATATATACCAAAGTCAGTATTTGGATTTCTATTAAGAATATCTAACAGAAATTCATTTTTGCATTTAATTTTAATAATCATTTTTTATTCTTTTATATTTCTAAATCATTCCTAAATGGCCGTTTATATTTCGGCTTCAACATCTTCCAAATGATGGTATCATAAGGTCGTTTTTCGTACATCTTAAAGAGGATAGCGGTATGTTTACAAGTCTGAAAATAAAAAGCAGTGGCTTTTCGGTCTTCCAATTCTTTGTATTCGGATCTCGCTTCTTCTTCTATGACTTTGTACTCATCATCAAACGCTTCAATCGTCGCACGTACCCAATGGTAAAACTCGTCGGGTACTTTTTCCAATAACTCTGTCATAGGTAATCCATCACGCAGATGCTCCCAAATGGTTTTGGAAGACACTTGTGTGATAATCCTATGCAGACGGACATATTCTGCAAATTTAATTTTTATTCTAAATCCACCGTTAAACTTGATGATAAAACCTTCTTTTTCATCCAACTGTATCAAACGAATAGCCACGATGTCATTCAATCCATCATATCGCTTAACAAGTGGAAAACCAATATCTGTCAAGGGAGATTCCACACCAGAGTCTATATCTACGATCGCCAATAATACCAATTCTTCTTTATGGCCATAGTCGATGACAATCCTGTTTTCGGGATAGATGATCTCAAAAAGATAGGTTTTGGATTTATCAAGATGATCGATACAATGGGCATATTTGCCACGTAAAAGTTCATTGGCTTTGATAGCTTGTTCGCTTATAAATGATCCACGCGTAGCAATGTACGGGCGATCATTCCACCAATACAAAATACCTAATGAGCCATCCATTTTGTCATACACTTCAAATGACTCATTGGGAATGACTTGATCAGCTACCTCGCCATAATTGAAGAACTTGACAAATGGTCTTGCCACAATCTTATAATTTTCATCCAAGATAAGACCGCGACATAGCTTGGTGACCTCATTCCAAATATACTCATACTGTGCTTTGGCCGTATAGTTGTAGATATACAGCGGCCGCTCAGGATGCTTTGTCATCCGGATGTATCCTGAAGAAATCATTTCTTCGAGCGCATCAATGGTAAATGGAAGGTTTGTCATGATTATCGATTCATT
>DAOLFJ010000002.1:0-50980 GCA_035326365.1 Saprospiraceae bacterium
ACATTGGCTAAATCCAATATTAGGAAAATAAGTAAAAAAAAGAAAAATCAAGGAAATTTGAAAAGTTCCTTTAATAAGTTTTTGAGTTGAGATGAGCATGAGTTACATTTTTATAACCAGAAAATTGTACAAATTAAAATATCCGAATAGCACTGCTAATCAGATCATTAAAAATAACTGCACTTATTTTTGGAAAGTAAAGATATGTAGTCTGCCCAACACTTTTTATTTAGTGGCAATGAAATTTCACATAATTATTTATTTAAATTGTAAGCATCTAAATGCTAATAATCTTATACAAATATAAAAAATTAAATGTATAATTATCAAAAAACTCAAAACTATACTAAATAGACAATACTAAGATCCAAGCGTCACCATTACTTCTTTCAAATCGTTGTTTCGTTTAAACTCAACTTTCACTTTTTCGCCAGGATTATATTTTTCTAAAGTGAGAATTAAGTCGTTATTTGAAGTCACTTTTTTGTTATTTATAGCAGTGATAATGTCACCAAAAATGATCTCTCCATTACTATCTCTATTAAGTGCTTTTAAACCTGCTTTTGCAGCACCACCATTCGCTGTCAATGAAAGAATCATGGCACCTTCTACACCCCAATTTTGAGCATATTGTGTAGGTAATAATTCTACACCCAAAATAGGTCTTTTAAGTTTGCCATATTTAATCAAGTCTGAAACTACCCAATTCACCTCGTCCACTGGTATAGAAAAACCAATGCCAGCTGATGCTCCAGAAGGACTGTAAATCATTGTATTAACGCCAATAAGTCTCCCCGAACTGTCCAATAAGGGACCACCTGAATTACCAGGATTAATCGCCGCGTCCGTCTGAATGACATCTCTGATGGGTCTCCCTGTCAAAGATTTTATTTCTCTACCCAAAGCACTTATCACGCCTGTAGTCAATGACTGGTCAAGGCCAAACGGATTTCCAATAGCATAAACCGATTGACCAACACGCAAAGTAGAAGACTGACCTACGGGAATAGGTTTAAGTTTTACTTGTGGGACATCAATTTTTAATACCGCAAGGTCTTTATTAGGTTCTACACCTACTACACCTGCCACCCAACTTGACCCATCTGATAAAGTTACTTTAAATTTATTGCCACCTTCTATTACATGAAAATTGGTTATAATATGCCCGTATTCATCCCAAATAAATCCTGAACCTGTACCTCTAGGTACTTCCGTTACATTTCTTGTCCATTGATCTTCTCTAGAATTTATAGTTGTGATAAAACAAACTGATGGTGCTGATCTTTCGAATAAGTCTATGGTTGCTTGTTCTGAATTAGTAAGATACAGTATAGGGGCTACCTCTCTTCTATTACCTTGTTGGGCCAAACTCGATTGTTGACCACTATTACTGACTTCTGCTACAAGTGCATCAGCATCTTTGTTCTTGCTGTTAAAATTAGAACCGAATAAAAATCCAACACTAAGTACTACGATCGCTAAAAATATATTTTTTATGTTCATGTTGTTTAATTTTATTATCCATTAAACATAAAAACAACAAAATTGTGTTCATAAAAAATCTTAAATTTTTGCTAATTTTTTTAAATGGGGAGAAACCCTATATCTTTCCTCATGGTATTTTTCGTAGAGAGTATCTAAATGTTCTACAATTTTTGAATATCCAATATTGTTGCCCCACTTTAGTAATCCTGTGGGATAGTTAACTCCAAGGGTCATTGCAAGTTCCACATCTTCGGCAGAACAAATATGGTGATAAACAGTATCAGCAGCTTCATTGATCAACATGCTAATGATTCTAGTAAATATCGAATCCAATAGGTCTTGATCTTCTTTTGGTGTCAATACATTGTCTTTGCTGTAATCATAAAATCCACGACCACTTTTACGGCCTAGATATCCTGCCTCCATAAGACGTTGCTGTGTAAATGAAGGTCTATATTTGGTATCGTAAAAAAATGATTTCCAGACTGATTCTGTCACTTTGTAATTAACATCATGGCCTATAAAATCCATGAGTGTAAACGGTCCCATCTTAAATCCATTTTTGGTCATCGCATGATCTATGGTCACGACATCAGCTATCCCTTCTTCTAGAATCCTTATGGCTTCACTATAGAATGGTCTTGCTACTTTATTGACAATAAAACCTGGTGTATCTTTAGCGATGACGGCTGTTTTGCCCCATAGTGTGATAATATCTTTTACTTGTGATGTAATGGAAGCATCTGTCTGAACAGCAGGAATAATCTCCACTAATTTCATCAACACAGGTGGATTAAAAAAATGAATTCCTATACATCTTTCAGGCTTTTTGAGAACTGAAGCGATAGATGTGATGGATAGTGATGATGTATTGGAAGCAAGAATACAATCTTCAGAAACGATCGATTCGAGTGCTTGGAAAAGTTCTTTTTTAATATTAATATCTTCGATTATTGCTTCTATAATCAGATCACAATCAGACAAAGTTTCAAGCTTTTCGCAAAGGTATATTCTACCTACTATTGCAACTCCTTCAGATATAGTGATCTTTTCTTTCTCGACAAATTTGTCAACACTAGACTGTATATTTTGTAAAGCTCTTGATTTTGCTTCTTGACTTTTGTCAAAAATTCTTACTTCAGCTCCTGCCATAGCTGCTACTTGGGCTATACCTGCTCCCATTGCGCCTGCGCCAACTATTCCAACGATCATGATAAAATGTGTTTATGATTAAGCGAATAAATTTAGTCTTGAAAAGGATCTTTTTCGTTCCAAAAATCCAATTTATGAAGATTTAAAGAAAAACTAATTCTTTTAAAAAATGTATCATGTTGCCCTTTGTAAATATTACCAAGATCTTCTGAAAATATAAAAGGTATATGGACGGCAAATATATTTTTAATGTTAAATGATATACCAGCATTATACATAATATTATTTTTAAATTCCTTTATTTCTGGCATACTTTGATTTATGCTTTCATAGGTACTGAAACTTCCAAAGTCAAAATAAGCCCTCAAAGGTAAAATAGGTAAGTCCATACTTACATTTATAGAAGCTGCAAAATGATTACTTGATCCATATCCAAAAGCAGAACCAATTGGTGTTTTAAATCCACCACCTTGCGTCAAACTCGTAAAATTGTCGTATGTTCTATTCTGGTTTTGCCTTGAGAAAAAATATTCATCATAGGTGTAGTCATTGTGTCCTTGGTATATCAATGCAATACTTCCTCTTGTGAGTCCATTTTGATAACTAATTGATTCTCTTTGTGAATTGTTAATAAATCCAGAAGCGAAACCTCTGATATAGATATTTCTATCTTTGGCGTACATATATCTCTGATCAAGAATAGCTGTCAATTTTAGATAGTTTTCTGTACGCTCAATAGGTTTGTATGATTGTTGCTCTAAGCTTAAGAGAAGCCCAGATGATGACAATGTAGAGATGGATGTATAATTGTACTCCATTCTATGAATGAGAGAATTTTGATTTTCTAAACCCGTATAAACAGTTTGATTAAACTGTGGATATTCTTCACTAATTAAAAATGATTTTAGCGCTAATGATGACTTTTTGACTTTATTACCTTTGTGTTTAAAATGGATGGTGATGGATGGATCTATCCTGATATATCTTTGTGCATAATCCAATTTCCTGTTTCGATCCATATCAAATGACTTAATACCTGCACGATATTCGATACTTTGAATTTTATTGCTATTCGACATAAAATGATGATAGCTAGCCCATGCGTGCCCAAGTAATTTCTGGTTTACAAATGAATAAAATGGTGTGATTGCATACCTAAATGTTTTTGGATCATTAATATTACTATTAGAAAACGATGTACCTAACATAATACCATCATTATCATTGTAAGCAGGCATAATCATAAACCTCAATTCTCTCCTTCTCGTATTACCATCAGAAAATAAATTGTCTAGTCTTAATTTGCCTTTTCGAGTATTGCGACTTGGAAAAAAATGATTATTTTCTCTATTTAATTCTGGAAGCGTACCTGATTTATCGACCGTAATAATACTAATGCTATCTAAATTTTTAATATCGGTTTTGACCACAAAATCACCCTTTCTACCATCTACGTAATAATCTTGGATTGATCCATTGTTTTCTACAAATGATAATATAAATGGAAGTGAGTCCTGACCTGAATTATTTATAATCACAGAGTAAAACCCATTATAATATCTCAAATCCTTGATAGCATAGTCAGTTACAGGATTTTCATAAACGTACTTTTTTAATGGTAAATTTAGATGCTGCTTCCCTGAGATTTTGTTTAGTTGTGTAATGAATACATCAGGCGTGATTCTAACTTGATTTTCGGACAACTGTCTTAATGTGTTTAAAAATATTTCTTCGCCTACTAATTGGTCAGCATACATAAAAAATGCGACTGACTTTTTCATACGTTTTAACCAATCAATCTCGGGAATATTCTCCCTGTAGCTTGAATTTAATGAAGGTATCTGTCTCAACCTTTGTTTAAGAGAAATATCATCCACAAAAGATGATACAAATTCGATTTTGTCGTCTATATCCTCATTTTGAATGGCATACTTTTCATAATAATAAGCCATCAACCCTCTTTGCATCCATGGATAATCATGCGAATTGATTTCAAAACTTCCACGGACCCAGATTGCTGACAAAAAATCGGCCATATAATCACTCAAAACATCATCTTCTTCGGGTGCCTGTTCCATTATTAACCCATCGCTCAGATAACAATTCACACATTTTTCACCTATCAATATAGTCAGTTTTTCATACGGATATGGGCCAAATTTCTCTGACATTCCTTTAAAACTCTTTTCTAATCCAACCACGATTTTCTCTAGACTATCTTTATAAAGAGATGAGTCAATCACCACAATATCAAAGGGAACACTTTTGTGATCGGGATAACTTAATATACCCGAAATATTTCTTTTTTTCTCACTAAACATCGTTACTGTGAGATCCAAAATATTGGTCGCAGAAATCGTCACAAAATAATCATCCAAGACTATTGATCCATTAGCATAAAAATCAAATCCTCCCGGTGTCGTTAATTTAAGTTCTATAAAACTTCGATACCCTTGTTCATCGGCAAACTGTCTATGTTGGCTTACTTGCCATTGATTTCCTTCATAAATAGCAAGCTTCGGATAAAAATTCCTTAAGAAATAATCCCCTTTTCTATGACCCAATCCATCTCTTAGATGAGGAAGTTTAAGTTTGTATTTAAAAGAAATGTTACCATTAAATGCAGGTATATCTTTTATAATAACTCCCAAAATTTCTTGTCCGTCATCCTTAAAAACATAACTTAGTGCCTGATTACCAGACTTAACGATCAAATCTGATATTTTAGAAAGTTTGCTTTCTTTTGTAAAATAAAAATTAGTGCTCCCAAAACTGAGTTGCTCTTTTGTGAATTCATTATTGGTATTGCTATAAGCATTGGCCCACAGATGAAACCAAATAGTATCCTTAGGTAAACCAAGAGATTTAGGAATATCAATTTTTGCTAATACTTCAATACTATTGCTGGCAGTATCTAACTCTGCTTCAATATTGTACTGAGGCCTAGCATACTCTTGTGCATGTATGAAACCAAAATTTGTTATAAAAATAAATATAAATAATCTCCAAGTCATATGGCTTCTATTTTCCTGCAAAACTACATTTAAATAGTCATTATGCTAAAAAATAGACCAATAAAACCTTTACTCTATTTACAATCTCGCAAAAATCACTCTTTTATTTAATAGTCTCTGAAGGGGTTTTTACTTCCACTTGTGGTGGAATCAACTTATACAAAATAGGCGTCACCAATCTACTTAAGAGCGTACTACTGATCAAACCACCTATCAAAACAATAGCAAGTGGACTTATCAATGGTGAACTTTCTAACACCAAAGGTGTCAAGCCACCAATAGCTGTCATTGATGTAAGTAAAATGGGTAAGAATCTTGTTTCCGCACCATCCATAACTGCTTCATAAAGTCCCATACCTTGTTCTCTAAGACCATTGGTATAATCTACCATCAGGATGGAGTTTTTGATTTCAATACCAATCAGTGCAATTATCCCTACTGAAGCAACAAACGATAATGATTCGCCAGCAAAATATAATGCTAGTAATGCTCCAATGATACCCATGGGAATGACACTCAATACGATCAAGGTAGATTTGAATGTTCTAAATTCAAGAATTAATATTGCTAATAATCCGAAAACTGTCAATACAATGATCGTACCTATACCACCAAACGACTCTTCTCTGGACTCTCTTTCGCCTGCTGCAACGATCCGATATCCTTGTGGCAACTTGATAGCCTTACTGATATCGTCCAAAATCGAAGTTGTGAGTGCATCTACATTAAATCCCTGTTGGGCAAAACTACTCACAAGTGCATATCTTTCTTTATTGTAATGGCGAATGATAGATGCTGAAGGTCTCAGTGCGATAGTTGCAATACTATTCAAAGGTACAAGTGCCCCACTTAGGGCAGTAACGTTTATTTTATTGAATGTTTCAAGGGCGTTTTCAGTATTTTGGGGAATACTTACGTTCAATTTATATTCGTCACCATCATCATTTTTGATATTTCCTATTTCAATTCCTGCGATGGCTAGACGCACAGTTTTTGCGATTTCACCACCTGTCAATCCATACAATCCAGCTTTTTGTTTATCCACCTCGATGACCATGTCTGATTGTTTGTATTTCAGGTCATTTCTGACATATAGCGTGCCTTCTCTTTCTTTAAAAAGATTTTCTATCTCCGTACTGAGTGCATCTAATGTATCCAAATTATTGCCCAAAACCCTTATTTCAACTGGCGCAGTAATAGGCGGACCTTGCTGAAATCTCTTAACTTCAATTTTTGCACCAGCTAGATTAGATAATTCTTTACGTGCTTTTTCGGCAAATGCAATAATCACAGGTACATGTGCTTTTTCATCAAGATAGACGATGATTTGACCAAGATTAGAAGCGGTTTGTTTTTGAAATTCGTTATAATAAATACGGGGATTCCCTTTACCCACATTGCTAGCGATGTGATGTACTTCCGGCATTTGGAGTAGTTGTCGTTCTATTTTTCTTACCACGACATCGGTGTGCATTAGATTTGACCCAGGTTCTGTCTCTATATCTATGGTTATGACCGGTTTTTCCGATTCTGGAAACAAACTAAAACCAAGCACTGGAACCAATAATAACGAAGCCATAAATATCAACCCTGCCACCAACAAAGTTAACCAAGGATGGCCCATGCACCATTCCAGTAGTCTTTGATAAGGACTATTGACGTAAGTTTTGAAAGCCCTGAAGAAGAAGTTTCCTTCATTGTGACTATCGCCTTCATGCGCTTTCAGTAAAATACTAGCCAAAAAGGGTATAATCGTTACCGAAACAAACAGTGATGCCAACACTGTCACCATGACTGCCATAGGCAATGACCTGATAAAGTCGCCCGAGCCTTCAGGCAAATTGGCAAGTGGAAGAAATGCCAATAAAAGTGTGGCCGTACAACCCAAAATGGCCACCATGATTTGATTGGTCGCGGATACAGCTGCTTCTTTGGCGCTGATGCCTTTACGCATATATCGTTCTATATTTTCCACGACTACTATACTGTCATCTACTAGTAGTCCGAGCGCTATCACCATACCTACGATGCTAAGTTGATTGAGCGTATAACCCATCAAATCTAAAAGAAACAACCCAATACTTAATGACAGTGGAATAGATATCATTACAATAAAAGATGCTCTTGTTCCTAAAGGCAGTAAGGTTAATAATACCAAAAATATGGCTATAGCAAAATCTCTTCCTAGTCCACCAAGTCTATTTTTCACGCCTTTTTCTTGGTCAAATGCTTGTTCCAATTTAATACCTTCGGGCAATGTTTTTTCAAATTCGTCCAATACTTTTTGGACTTGAGCTCGAGTAGAAATGATATTCTTTTTGTCTTTCATAGCCGAATTGACCCAAATGGCTCGTCGGCCATTATACCTAGCAATGTGGTCATAAGATTCTTCTTCATAATATACTTGTGCAATCTGATCCAACTTGACCATTCGACCCTCAGGCGTGACTTGTACTATAGTGCTTTTTATATCGTTGAGATCTTCATACTCAGATGTCGTTTTGATATTATATTTACGATGTCCTAGATCGATATCTCCACCAGGAATATTGACATTATTGGCTTGCAAAAGACCTAAGACCTGATTTAAACCAAGTTTCATTACACCCATTTTTTCCAGATCGAGTGCAATTTTTATTTGTCTTTCAGGTGCCGCTTGTACTTCTACCCATTTTATATCCTTTATTTTTTCAATATTTTTTTCTAGTAATTCTGCATGTTTCTTCATTAGTTCCATCGATGCAGTGTCAGATATCATGGCAGTTTGCAAGATAGCTACGTCACTACTAGATGCTTTTTTAATATCTAAAAGGATAATTCCTTCAGGCAATTCGGGTCTGATCTTATTTATTTCTCTGATGACATCATTGTTTTTTGACTCTACATCTACGCCATAATTAAATTCTGCAAGCATCACTACTAGTCCATCTTTGATGGTAGTGTTTATTTTTTTTACATCAGTGAGTTGATATAACTCTTCTTCTATCGGGTCTGCAATGAGTTTTTCCATGTCCTTTGGATTTGTCCCAGGATATACGACAACGATTGAAAAAATCGGTGCTCCAAATGGTGGATCTTCCCCTCTAGGCATATTGAGTAATGCGTTGATGCCCAATACCATTACGGCAATAAAGATTACTAAGGTAAACTGCCAATTTTTAACAAAAAATTTATTAAAGCCCATTATTGTATTATTTTTTGTTGGGTAAATATTATTGAATAATGACTTTATCTCCTTCTTCAAGATACATGGCGCCTGTGGTAACTATTTCATTCACACCTTCCAATCCACCACTTATAGACACTTTATCACCAAGTAGTTTTGCAATAGTAAGCTCTAGTTTTTTTGCTTTGTCATTCTCTACAGTAAAAGCAATGCCTTTATTACCATTTGATCTTACTAACGATTCTAGTGGAATGATGAGGAAGGAATCTTTTTGTTTCGTGCCAATGGATAGTTTGGTTGTCAGTCCTGCAGCTAAATTATTTGGTTGATTTTTAAATCTAATTTCTACATCAAAAGTACCGCTAGCGTTTCCACCTACTGAAGTTTTATTTGTGATGGTACCATCATATATTTGTCCAGGATAAGCATCCATCTGAATTTCTACTTTATCATCTTTACTCACTCTAGCCCAATCCCTGTCTGTCAATCCTGCTTTTATAATCCAATCTTTATTGCCTATGCCCATTATGGCAAAAATTGGTGTGCCAGGACCTACCACTTCTCCAGTTCTCATGATGTGTTTAATCACTTTACCTGCGATAGGAGATCTTACTTCGCTATAATTTTTATTAAATCTTGCTATATCTACATTTCTTTTGGCAACCTCATATGCTGTTTTGGTATTTTGGTATTGCTCTAAGGTAGCTACACTATCTGCTAATAAATTTTTTAGCCGATTCATGTCTCTTTCTGTTTTAATCAGACCTTCTTCAGCTTGTTGGACTTGGGCATTTATTTCATCCATGAGTAAGGTGGCTAGTAACTGACCTTGTCTTACCATATCTCCTTCTTTTACATATGTTTTCGCAATAATTCCACCTGTTTTAAATGATGGTTTTGCTTCTGATTCGCTATATATAATACCAAGTGCAGTCAGTTGAGATGCCTCGACCACATTTTCTATGGGTACAGTCTTGATATAAACACTATTGATATCCGTTTTTTCGGCGGGACTATTGTCAACCTTTGTTTCATTTTTACAAGCCAAAAAACAAAGTGCGGTGAGAGCTATGATAATGGTTAAGTATTTCATCTTAGAAAATTTTGATTTTAGATTTGGGAGATAATAAAGTAGATGGTGATTTTATTGAATTGGGAATGAAGCAGTTGCGTATACATATTCTGCCCACTTTACCCAAGCATTATTTTGTGCTATGTTGTATTGTTGATTTATGTGTGTGACTTGTGTTTGAGCATCTATCAGATCTAGATAATTTGCTGTGCCTTCACGATACTTCTTTTGTACATCTTGATAGATTCTATCAGTAGCGGTAATTCTTGATTTGTATGTATTTGCCTGATTAATCGCTGAAAGTACATTTTCCTTAGCTATTTCAATTTGAAGAGAAATCAAATCTTCTACATGGGATTTTTGTGATTCTAATGATAATATTTCAGCTTTTATAGCTTCTTTTTTATGGAAATTTCTTTTGCTATCAAAAATATTTACTTCCAAATTAATGCCTAACAAAGCATATGGTTCGAATCCAAAGTCAAAATCCTGTGAACCCAAATCTAATTGAGCTCCGATTTTAGGGGTATAAAAATTATTTTCCTTCTCTATCGCTAGCGACTGCATCTTTATACCTTGATTTATTTGTTGGATATCTTCTCTGAGTCCTACTTTATCATCAATGATTACAGGCAATTCAGGTAGCTCTATTTCTTCGACGACTTCATCTTTTGTCATTCCTGTCAAGAATTTAAAATAACTAATCGCGTTGGTATGATTTGCAATAGCATCTATTTTTTGACTCAAGTTATTGGATCCTTGATTTTCAATCCTAGAGAGTGCAGATGGCAATGCAATCCCATTTTTGATCATGCTTTGAGTGGTTCGTTTTGCTTCAGTGATCAAAGTATCAGCCGATTCATAAATGGCAATAGCTTTTTTACTTGTCATTACTGAAAAAAATGCGATCATTACTTCTTTGCTTAATTCACGTTTGAATGCTTTGACTTCCAACTCTTTCGTAACTATTGCTTCAGCTTTAAGTTTTTTGTTAATAGCTAGATCTGGATAATAAATAGGTTGAGTGATTCTAAATCTTGCGTCATAAAAATTATTCGGCAAAAACTGTTCATTTACATTTTCTATTTGTGGGAATGCATTCGTTTGTGTCAGTTGGTTTAAAGTTCCGTATACAGGATTTAGCAGATCTCCAACTGGAAAATTTATACTTCTACCACCTGATGCTAGTGTATATTGGGTACCGAAAACTACATTGGGGCCATATAAAGACTTGGCTTCCTTCAATCCTGATGAAGCTGCATCCAATTGAAACTTCTTAGTTTTTAGCATTTTATTATTCGCCCAAGCACGATTTACCATTGGCTCAAAAGGCTGTGCATTGAGATAAATGCTGAACCATAAAAGGAAGAAGATTAATTTTGCTTTCACTGCTATATTATTTAATGGTTTTATATGTTATATTTATGAACACTGTTTATCTATAGGGCAAAAAAATTACTTATCAAAAATGCTTATCAACATAGAATCTAGTGTCTTCTTTATTAATGTCTCTTTTTGGTTAGGTTCCACAATTTCTATTCGCTCAGAATGTGCTAGCATGACTAATCCATGTACACAACTCCATAACTGAAGAGCCAAAATTCGCTCATCTTGTGACTTTAACGACAGTTTTACGATAGCTTCTTTACATGTACTAGCCAAGAAATCAAACATCATCATACCTTGATCCCAATCTTCACGACATTTTTCGATATGTTTCATTGGTTTGTCAGAGCTAAACATTAAGTCATACCAATCCTTATTCTCCAATCCGAAATTTATATATGCTTCACCTATCAAATAAATGCGTTGCACGGCATCTCCTTCTGCAAAAGCAGATGTCATATATTTATTCATTTTCAGAAATCCCAACTCCATCAATTCGTGTAAGATTTCGTCTTTATCCTTGAAGTATAGGTAAATGGTGGCAGGACTATATTCGATATCATTGGCGATTTTACGAATAGAAAGTCCTTCTTGCCCATGTTTGAGCATGAGTTTTTTAGCAGCTTGGAGGATCATTTCCTTAAGTTCTGCTTTTTCTCTTTCTTTTCTTTCTACTAATCCCAATACTTGACTTTTTATCAAAACAATAAATAACGGTGCAAATATACTAAACAGTGTTTAGTAACCAAATGTTTTTGCAAAAAAAATCCTGCATCTCCAAGATTAGGAAATGCAGGACTATAAATTCTAAAGAATTGTTAAAAAGTCTATGTTTAGACTTTTGTTAGCAAATGCTTATTCTACGATTAATTTTTGTGTCGTAACTTTACCATTAACAGTAAGTTTTACGAAATAAATACCAGTTTCATAAGTATCAACTGAAATTGGCAATATCTGTCTTCCGTCTAATTTACCATAATTTCTTGATGCTACTTGTTGTCCAATATTATTGTAAACTGTCATAGATACATCAGATGAAGACTTAAGTTCTAAGTTTACAAAAGTTTCAGTATTTGTAGGGTTAGGAGCTATGCTTAAGCTAGCAATTTCTGTAACCTCTTCTAAACCAACTGCAAAAGATTCAGATTTAGCACCTGTAACTATTTGGCCAGTCGCGTTATCTCTAAGGAATAAAACTGATCTAATATTACCTACAACAAAAGTGTTTGGTAATGTATAATTAGCTGAAAATAAAAATGAATCTCCATCTTTAATAACTGCTGGAATAACAGTTGCTCTACCTTCAAATCCGAAAGGTAATGCACGAGCTACTTCTTGATAAACCATTTGACTAGCAGGTACTGGGTTTGGTAGATTTTCAAATCCTCCCATTGCACCTTGTGCGCCACCAGCGTATTGATTTACTTGTGCATAACCTGAACCTGTTCCTGTTACTTCGTCTTCCAAAACAGCAACAACAACGTTGTAATTTGCAGCATCTATATCAGCAAAAAATGTAATATCACCAGAAATAGTCATTTCTCTTCCTACTTTTGATTGTTCTACACTCATTTCTACTGGAGAAAACTCCTTTCTAGTTACTTGAGCTATATAAGCTGGCATTTCAGAAGGGTCTATTATTGCTTCTCTATTAATTACAACAGACGGGAATCCTCCAAAGCCTGGAAGGCTAGTAAGTCCTGTATCGTAATCTGCAATGGCCATAGGGTCATTATTATGAACTGCCACTCCGATAAACTCTTCAGGGAAATCTTTAGCCATTTGGTCCATAAATACCGCACCTCTTGGGCACCATGTACACCATGTACCAGTAGCTTCTTCTGCTACCATTTTCTTCTTAATTGATTTAGATACACCACTAAGTGTTGTATTTGAAAGATCATTTGCAGCATTACCATCAGCTCCACCATTAATTGTTAATACTTTGACAGTAATATCATAAGTAGAAGCTTTAGCTATAGGAAATGAAAAATCACCTACAAAAGTTTCAAATGTATTAATATTCAAACCAGAAACTGCATCTTGGTATGTATCAACTCCATTTGACCACTCATATGTAAAGTTTGTAATAGGGTCTAAACCTTCATTTGTTAATGCGTACTCAACTTTTGCATCTTGACCAATAGGAACATATTTTGTAACTGCTGCTGTCTCTGTTGAAGCATCAACATTATTAAGCGTTGCAACCGAAATATCATCAATCAAAAGTAAAAACTGATCATTAGAATTATTTCTAAATGCAATTCTAATATCTTTGCCAACATAAGCAGACAAGTTTACTAGTCTTCTAGTTAAATTTGGACTTTCAGCATTTGTTTGGAAAATGATATCTTTGAAATCTGCTGTTGCTGTACCACCTGTAGCAGAAACTCTTACTTGATATCCATCAGGAAAATTAGCATCTATGGCTCTCCCTGACCAAACCAGATATGTTTTTGCATCTATACCAGAAATAACCGGAGTCATCATCCAGTCGTCAGCTGCTCCAGCAGGATTGTACCAAGAATTACTGATCGCTGCAGGATTGCCATCACTAAGATTTCCAGTAATATTCCATGCATTTACAAAAGAAGCAACTTGAGCAGCTGGAGTTCTTTTATCAACATCCAAAAGGATCATATCACCAAATCCTGCAGAAAAATCTTGTTTGTATAATACCTGCGCTGACAGGCAACTTAAAAATAGAAACGAAATTAAAAGTGTAAAAAAATGTTTCATAAATGAGAAAAATTTAGGTAAACGTTAAATAATGAACAAATATAGATCAAATAAATTGTTAACTAAAAATTATTAACAAAATAAAATACTTTACAAAATAACATTTTATATCCTATACGACAAATAGAAGAATTAAATATATTTATCTCATTTATTCTTAGCCGTATTCATATTAATTTAATTATAGTAATTTGTTATAACTTCCTGCAAATCAAAAGCAAAAAAATAATTTGTAAAAGTCAAAATCTTATATTAATGTAGAGTTGATAAAAGTTTTAAAAATTATGGTTTTACCTAGACGATGTTAATATCATTATCTCAATAATGTAAAATTATCTAAAACTAATTTTTCCTCACCACCACAAGTATATTTTATCTTATAGAGATACATCCCACTGTTTAATGGGTTACCATTAAGACTACCATTCCATTTATCATTAAGCTCCTTTGTTTCCCATACCTTAGCTCCCCATCTATCATATATTTCGAAATAATCAATCGCATCTACGATAAATAAATTACTAATCCCATATGTATCATTAAGGCCATCATTATTAGGCGTAAATGCTTTAGGCAATAACAAATTATTACAATCTAACTGATCTTTATCTGCCACAAATATCCTAACACTATCAGTACTTGTACAGGTACCGTGATTCATTATAACTTCATAAGTCGTAGATTCATCGGGTGTTGCAATAGGCGATGCGCTCTGATCATCATCTAAACTGATACTAGGTGTCCACAAAATATCTGTAGCACATGTGCTACCTAATTCCAATGTGATAGACTCACCTTTAAAAATAGTCGTATTATCAGTAATAACGCGGTCAGGAAACTTAAAATTTGCCAGCAGCTCTAATTCAGATAAAGCTCTACTATACAAAACAATCTCATCTATCCTACCATCCAAATTCCTACTTTGTGCTGACACGCAAGGGTTTGTACCTATTATTAAGCTAGTTTGTTTACTAAATACGATGGTCTCTCGTGACAATATTTTACCAAATAAAACATTATCTAAATACACAAAATACTGTAAACCAAATTTTACCAAAACAAATCTATGCCAGCAATTGGACATATCCAATTTTGCCCTTGCAGAATGGTAATTATTAACACTACTCGCTAATTCAAACAGCATCTCATTTGACCCAGAAAAATATCTTAAGGACATCAAAGAGTCTAAACTTGTACAACCATTTCTATGACTAAATATATTTACTTCCTGAGTAGGCGTATCCAACCAAAAATACATTTCAAGTGTAAAGTCTTTTTCTAAATATTTATTTGCCTGATCAGAAATAACCAGAAAATCGTTTGTGCCATTGAGATTAATACTTTGTTCATTAATACCGCAAACACATGTCGGATTGCCCAAAGGTGTTATTCCAGGAAAACTTATAGTCGCGTCTTCATAAGTACAGTCATCAAAATTATATTCAAATTCTTTTTCCTGTCCTTGCAAACCGAAAGTTAAAACTAAAGTAAATATACTTAATGTTAATATTCTATTCTTCAACACTTTTCTTTTTATAAAATATCTTAAATGTATGCTATAAAAGAGATAAATAAATAATTGAGATATACGTTCAAAAATTAAAGTAATTATTCGAGTTTACTCATCACTTTTGTCAATAACACCGAATTTCCTATTTAAATAAATCGCCAAATCCTGGTGGAAGCATGGTTTCCATCAATTTTTGAGATTCCTCCGCTTCTACCTGTATTGCCTTTTCAATAAATCTATTGACACATAATAACAATAATTCCTCCAACATTTCTTTGTCACCTTCTGCAAAAAGTGATTCATCAATATTTATACTGTCTATTGTCTTTGTTGCATTTCCAGATACAGTAATACCTTGCACAGATTCTGAAATGACTACTTGCATTAACTTGGCCTTCATCTGGTTCTGTTGTTCTTCCAGATTTCCCATTAAGTCTCCGAACATATTATTTGTGTTTTAACACTCAAAATTACAATTATCCATCTACTTAACTCCAATAATTCATATTGTATTTTGTATCAAAGCTTCATTTTTATTAAAAAAGTATACTTATATAAGAAGAAGTGCGTATTAAAAGTAAAAATTTAGACTATTTAATAAGGAATGCTTAAATTTGGGCTTTCAAAAATCATAAAGAAATTTATAATAAAATGGCGGAAATAATAAGAATGCCCAGACTAAGTGATACTATGGAAGAAGGAAATATAGTATCTTGGCTAAAAAAAGAAGGTGATGCTGTAAAATCAGGTGATGTTTTGGCTGAGGTAGAGACTGACAAAGCTACCATGGAGTTAGAAAGTTTCTTTGATGGCGTATTACTATATATAGGAGTGCCATCAGGACCAGTAGCTGTAGATGGTATCATAGCCATTATCGGCCAAAAAGGTGAAGATTACAAATCTCTTTTGACTGGAGAAAGTGCTAAACCACAGGTTGAGAAACCCGCAGAAACACCTGAAGCAAAAGTTGAAGAGATAAAAATAGCAGAAAAACCAGCAGCAGATGTAAGTGTAGCTCCCGAAACGCAGCAACAAGCTACAGGGGATCAGAGATTAAAAGCTTCTCCATTAGCTAAAACTTTCGCAGCAGAGGCAGGTATTTCGCTAGAACAAGTTAATGGATCAGGTGACCAAGGTCGAATAATCAAAAAAGATGTAGAAAACTTTATTGCTACTAAGCCTACTCAAGTGGCCGCATCATCTCCGAATAATGTAGCATCTATACCCGTTGCAACCAACTTTGCATATGGGGATGTGCCTGTAAGCCAAATGAGAAAAACAATAGCTAGAAGACTTGGTGAAAGTAAATTTTCTGCACCACACTTTTACCTTACCATTGAAATAAACATGGACAATGCTGTGGAAGCAAGAAAGTCAATCAATGAGATATCTCCAGTAAAGATTTCCTTCAACGATTTAGTCGTCAAAGCTTCCGCGGCTGCCTTAAGAAAGCACCCAAATATTAACTCATCTTGGTTTGGTGATAAAATTACTTATCACAGAGACATTAATATTGGTGTAGCCGTAGCTGTAGAAGATGGATTGTTAGTGCCTGTAATTAATCATGCAGATCTGAAATCACTATCTCACATAAATCAAGAAGTTAAAGAATTGGCAGGAAAGGCAAAGTCTAAAAAACTAACGCCACAAGAAATGACAGGTAACACATTTACAATATCTAATCTAGGAATGTTTGATATTGAAGAGTTTACTGCTATCATTAATCCGCCTGATGCTTGTATTCTTGCTGTAGGATCTATAATTAAAAAACCAGTCGTAAAAAATGATGCTATCGTAATCGGGAATATGATGAAAGTAACCTTATCCTGCGACCATAGAGTAGTGGATGGGGCATCTGGTGCACAGTTTTTACAATCTTTAAAAGCAATGCTTGAAAATCCTGTAATGATTATCGTATAAGTATTCTTAAATCAAATAATAATAAAAAGGCAATCTGAAAAATTTCAGATTGCCTTTTTTATTATATAAAATCATGTAATTAGGGTATCTTAGAATTCTAACTAGTTACTAGTATACGCTTTTTCAGGCAGTAGAAATATAAGCTTGATGCTTAATAGGTAGCAATCAAAGTCAGAATAAAGATCAGCTAGCTAAAAAACAAAAGGGACAAAATCAATGATTTTGTCCCTTTTGTTTTATTTAAACTTCTGAATAATATTAATATCCTGAGTTTTTATTACCTATAAATCTAGAGCTATTAGTTGATTTAACACCTTTAGATGTATTATTGCTTGAACCTGTAGGTCTTGGCATTTCAGTATCTCCATCAGCGCAAAGTCTGAATTCAACTCTTCTGTTCATATAATGCTCTTTATCTCTTTTTGAGTTAGAAACTAAAGGAGCATCTTCGCCACCATACATTATTTTAAATCTGCTTCTATCTATACCATATTGAGAAACCAAATAATTAATAGCGTTCTCAGCACGGTTGTAAGAAAGTGCATTGTTATAGTTGTTAGAACTTCTTACGTCAGTATGTCCTACAACAGCTACGCATACATCAGGACACATTTTAATTACACTTGCTACATGGTGTAAGTGACCATAAAATTCTGGTTTGATGGTTGCTTTATCAAGATCATAATGAATCATAGGTAAAAACCACTTACCACAATCAGAGTTGCTAGCTTTGTAAGCAGCTAGTTTAATATCTATTGCTTTGTTTACATCAGAAGTTGTTAATTTTTCGAAATTAGCAACACCATCTTTGTCAACTACATATCCTGGAGGTGAATAAGGCTCTTTATCTTTATAATCAGCAACTCCGTCACCATCACTGTCAAGTGCAATACCCCTTGTATCTACTGGAGCACCGGCTGGAGTATCTAATTCTTGATCTAACATATCAATGATACCATCACTATCAGTATCAGTTAAATCTAAAATTGGACGTTGCTTAAGAGCAGCGATATCGTTCATCTGTGCATCTAATGGATTTAACCAGTAAAGAGGCTCTGTTACTTTATCAAAGTTACCTAAGTTAATACCCAATCTAATGTTTGTGTAATGAGAAATGTCATTACTTGTAGATTGGTCTAAACCTGTTCTGAATCTGATACCATCTAATGCATCATTATCAGATAGATTTAATTGATGCTCAAGACCTAAATTGAATCTATTGCTTAATTTTCTAGAGATACCCATAGAAGCAGTAAATACAACATGTACATTTGTCTCATCTCCTAATCTAAATATACCAGCTTTTTTCCAGCTTGGTGTTTCATATTCTCCATCATAAATATTTCCAACCGCTTCTTTAATATCTTTTCTACCAGCCTTGGTATTAAAGTCATTTGCTGCCTCAATAGCTTCCAAACCAGTGTATATTGCATTGTTACTATTCAATAAATCTAGTTTTGTGCTATGACTACTAAGACCTACACCTACAGCAGTATACCAGTTCCATTTATTTCTATCTTTATGGAATAGTAGATTTCCGATATTCAAAACACCTTGGAAAGCTAAATAACCATAGTTAGTCTTATAACTTGGAAACCAACTTGCACCCACACTATTATATGGTGTGTATACATCTTCAACTAATCCTGAATTCCATAATTGTGGATCAAGACCCTTTGCAGAGCCATACATAAAGTCAGCTCTTACTGAAAATACATAATGAATGGCTTTTCTTAAGTGAAGACCTAGACCGTATCCACCAGGAAACTTAGTATCGACATCACCATCTATAAAAAAATGTCCAACGTGTACACCTAATTCCCAAGCATTTTTAGGTTTTGCTGAATAAGAAGACTGACCCATTCTCCAGCTTTTGTTCTGCTCAGCATTCACTGTCTGCTCATCAGCTACTCCTGTTGTTAATGTTGCGTCTTTTTGCGCAGATACAGAAGAAACCACTAGCAATAAGACAAAAAACAAATAATTGATTCTGTTTGTCATAGGAAAATAATTTTGCTATTTAAGTTTTGAAATACAAAAGTAATACATAATATGTTAAAAATGCTTTTTTTAGCATTAAAATTTTGATATTTTTAATAATGATTTTTCTAAAGCACGAGCACTAATGTTATTATTAGTATTATCTGCCATGTATAAATCATTCAAAAAATTGTATATTATATTCGAACTGTCGGAAAATATCCCTTCATCTGTCATATCTACATCTTTATGCATCAAATACGCAAAAACTCGGGCCATTCCACAATTAGCTACAAAATCAGGAATTAGACTTACTCTTTTATCCACGTTTCTAGCTGTCTCACCAAAGAATATTTTATCATCAAAAAAAGGTACATTTGCACCACATGATATTACTTCTAGACCATTGTCCATAAGTTGTTTGACTTGCTCCCCAGTCACTAGCCTTGAAGCAGCTCCAGGTATAAAAATATCACATGGGATTGACCAAATCTTTTGGTTTGACGTTTCGAAATCTACAATGTCACATGAAAGACTATTATTTATTTTATTTAAAAACAAATTTTCGACTTCATCATGAGTCAATCCGCTTTCGTTCATGACTGCACCATTCCTATCTATTATACCAACAATAACTGCGCCAAGTTTAGATAGATAAAAACCAGCAGCAGATGCAACATTGCCCCATCCTTGAATGATAACTCTTTTACCTACTAAATCCCTACCATTAAAAATACTATAAAAGTGTTTTACTGACTCAGCCACGCCATATCCTGTAATCATATCCGCAATCGCATATTTCTTTTGTGTAACAGGAATATATTTCGGATCTTCTATGACTTTTGATACACCATACCTTAACTGTCCTATAATATTTATCTTATCTCCCTCACTCAATTTGAGATGTCCATTAACAATCCCTTCTTGTGGATGCCACAATCCCAAATCTTCAGTAATAGGTACTACGTCTTTCAATTCATCAACATTAAGATCACCACCTGTCCCGTAATAAAATTTTAAAATTGGAATGACTGCCTTGTACCACCTTTCTAAAACTTCAGTTCGTCTAGGATCATTCGGATCAAAATCAATCCCTGATTTAGCCCCTCCAATATCTGGCCCACAAACCGAAAACTTGATTTCCATTACTTTAGCCAAGGCAACCACTTCATCTTTTGTTAGTCCCTTTCTCATTCTTGTACCACCACCAGCTGCACCATTTTTAAGTGAATTAATCACAATCCATCCTTTTGCTGTAGTCTCACTATCATGCCATTCAAACACTATTTCGGGTTCTTTGGACTTATACTTTTCTAGTAATATCTCTATTTGATTTTCTTGTTCCATTTTGGTTAGGTTTATTTGTTTTATTATAAAAAATGATTAGGCTGAGTTGTAAGTAGACAAAAAGTATAAAAATAAACTATTACAATTGTTTAATTTTTAATAATTTATATCTTTGCATAAATTTTAATATCATGCTGTCTAGTTTGCTTATACCTGTCTCAGATAAAGAAATCGGTGTGGAAAATAAATTGTTCTTCAACCAATACTTTACCACTGTTGACAATTTTCCTGATCTTTCTGTTGCCAACGTTGCATTAATCGGCAATGGGTCAGATATTTCAAAAAATGTCCGCAAAAGTATAGAAAACTTTAAGAATCATTTCAAAAATATTCAAATTCTTGACCTTGGTGATGCATTAAATGACGAAGATCACTTGAATAATATCCTTTCTGAACTAAATAAGCAAAATATAATACCGATTTTAATTGGCTTTGATGCATCAATAGCATACAAATATGCTTCTGAAAATAATAAGGCTTTGCATTTTATCTGTAACAATCTTCCATACATAGAAGCTGAAGATAATCAAATTAAAAACTATATCGGATATCAAAGACACATTGTATCACTGGAAGAAATGAACGAAGTAGATCAGACATCTTTTAATTCATTGAGTTTGGGTAAATTAAGAGGAAGTATCAATAATATAGAACCAAACCTTAGAGATACAGAAACACTTTATTTAAATCTTAATGTAGTCAGAAGTTCAGATGCACCAAATGCAATAGGTACGCTTCCTGCAGGATTGACCGCCGAAGAACTCTGTCAAATTATGAAATTTGCAGGCACATCTAATAAAATAAATACTGTATTCCTTGACGTTGAACTTTCTAATCAAGAATCTAAAATAGAACCTGATGTAATAGCATTAGCTTTATGGTATTTAGTAGAGGGTTTAAACATGAGGATGAACGACCACCCTTCACAAAGTAGTGACTTTAGTGGGTACATCATTAATGGTAGTATATCCCAAGACATTGAATTCATTCGTCATAACATTAGCCAAAAGTGGTGGATTATGTTAACTGACGATCAAGGTCAAAAATTCTATTTGCCTTGTTCTAATGATGAATACACACAAACAATTGCGGATGAAATACCAGATAGAGTTTTGAAGTTTCTAAATAATCATTAATTGACATTTTTTTTATACATGCAAAGCATAGAATATTTTTGCATTGTAAAAATCAATACTTTACTTCAACCTAAATATGACAATATATATTAACTCAATATAGATTCTACAGATATCCCGCGAGAACCCTTCAATAGAATGTAATAATTTTGGTAGCCTTTCATTTTGAAATATTCTCTTGCATCCTCTATCTTTTTATAAAATGCTCCATTAAAACCTTCTTTTTCTTTATAAAAGTTTTCACCCACATAAATTGCTTCCTTGATTCCAAGATTTTCTACTAAAGTTAGAATTTCCTTATGTTCTGATTGCGTAAATTCTCCAAGTTCTAACATATCACCTAAAACGACTAATTTTGAACTTGCATTTACCTTAGCAAAACTCTCTAAGCTTAATTTCATGCTATTAGGATTGGCATTATATGCATCTTTAATAATTGTATTTCCATTTATTATTTCTAACTGGGATCTATTGTTATCTGGTCGGTAATCAGCAATTCCTTTGACTATCATGTCTTGGTCTACTGAAAAATATTCTCCCAATTTTATAGCAAATGCAATGTTGGATAAATTGTAAGAACCATAGAGATTTGTCGCGATTTCTTTGTCATTATATCTCAATTTTAAGAAAGGTTCTTCTGATATTATGGACAACATTTGGCTACCTGAATATGAGATAATTTCTGAGTCTGGTGGTATAAGACCAGTCAATACACTATCATCTTTATTTAAAAATATTTTTTTATCAAAGTTATTTGCAAATTTATACATTTCAGATTTGCCTAATTTTACACCTTCAAAGCCTCCAAATCCTTCCAAATGTGCTTTTCCGATATTAGTTATCATTACATAGTCAGGTAAAGCAATTTTACAAAGCAAGTCAATCTCACCTTGGTGGTTAGCCCCCATTTCAACAATTAAAAATTCAATATCTGATGATGTATCCAAAATTGTGAGCGGGACTCCGATATGATTATTCAAATTCCCAATAGTAGCCTTAACTTTATATTTCTGTTTAATTACTTCCCTACTAAGTTCTTTTGTAGTGGTTTTGCCATTAGAGCCTGTAATACCTAAAACAGGGATATTTAATTGTAACCTATGATATCTTGCAAGCTCTTGAAGTGTAGTGAGTACATCATTTACAAAAATTAATCTGCTGTCAGTTATTATTGTCCTATCATCAACTATAGCATATGAAGCACCTAACTCTAAAGCTTTGATTGCATATTCATTGCCATTAAATCGATCACCTTTCAAAGCAAAAAATAGGCAGTTATCTGAAATCTTCCTAGTGTCAGTACACACATTCGGGTTATTCAGAAATATATCGTACAATTGTTTGATATCCATACTAGCAAATAAATTTTTTTATAAAATTATACTTGTTTTTTTATATAACTAAGAATTAAGAACTACAGAACTTTGTTAAATCAAACCTACTTCCCCAATCTCCAAACTATTAACAACAAAAAAGCCCCGATATATTATATCGAGGCTCAAAACTATATATTTTAGGTATATTATTTATATCTTCTAGGAACGCTTTTTCCTCCTTCTTTAAACTTATTTCCTCCAACATCTTCATTTCCTGCAGCGCCACCTACTCTACCCATAGCACATCTAAATCCAATTGTTCTATCAGACTTGTCTTCATCTTTGTATCTTCTAGCACCAGGTGATAGCCAGAATAATCTGTCACCCCATGAACCACCTTTGTAAACTTTACTTTTATCGTTCACTAAGCTTGACTCACCATAAAGATATTTTACATAATCGGCATCACCATCTTCGTGATTTCTAACATCACCTCTCTTATAATTCTCTCTATCTTTTGCTTCTTCATCTTCTATGTATCTGTATTTAAGATAACCCATAGAATCTTTTTCGATTGGTTTTCCTTCTTCGTCAAGTACTAATTCTTGAAACTGATTACCTCTGAATGGGTTAAGATCATGATTTTCTGCATCATTCAATGTCATACTAGTCATTGGTCTGTAAGTATCCGCAGTCCACTCACTTACGTTACCAGCCATATTATAAAGACCAAAATCATTTGGCAAGTATGCACGTACAGGACCAGGGAATGACGCATTATCATTCAAGTTACCAGCTACACCCATGTAATCACCTCTACCTCTCTTGAAGTTTGCAAGTATTCTACCTTGGCTATCTGTTCTTTTTTTGTAACGTGCTGTATTACCATTCCATGGATAAAATCTTCTTTCTGTATATACTTCATCTTCAGATGTAGGTTGGTTTGCTTGCAGCGCTAAAGCCGCATATTCCCATTCCGCTTCCGTCGGTAATCTATATTCAGGTAAAAGTATACCATCATCAAATTTCACCGGTCTCTCACCACCAGTTGCTAAGTCAGGAAGATTTTTCTTGACATTACCTTGATATTGACCACTCAAGTATGCTTTTGAATCATAAGTATCAGAATCTTTTTGATCTGGACTAGGATTAAGTATACCTCTTTCGATAAGGATCATTTCGTTTGCACGGTTTGATCTCCATTTAGAGTAATCATTTGCTTGATTCCAGTTTACACCTACTACTGGATAATCATCATAAGAAGGGTGTCTTAGGTAGGTTTCTACCATTGGCTCATTATAAGCCAACTCCTCTCTCCAAACTAGTGTATCTGGTAAAGCTTTTCTATATATTTCTGGATAACTTACATATTTGTTTCTCAACCAATGTAAGTATTCTCTATAATTAATGTTAGAAACTTCTGTTTCATCCATGTAAAATGAAGAAACGGTAACCCTCCTAGGTACATTATTATACTCAAAAGTCACATCCTGCTGGGTAAGACCCATAGCATATGTACCACCTTCTATGAGTACAAGATTAGGACCATCAATCTGACCTTCGTAGGCCTTCTTTTCAAATCCTCCCCATTCTGGATCATTATACTTCCAGCCCGTGGCTGAAGAACGCTCGCCTCCACCTTTACTACAAGATACGAGAGCTATGGCAATAAATGCCAATAAACTTAATGAATTAATTAAATTTCTCATTGACTGATATTCGATTTTCTAATTTAGCGCCCAAATATATGGATATTTTGAAAATTACAAACTAATTTTTCAAAAAAAAGAAACTTTAGCGAAACATTTTAACATTCTCTATCTAAATATGGCAAAACAATCATTGTAATCTTGACGCTTAGGGTATAAATGATCAAAATTTAAAATGATACCAATTTCATGACTACCTCCTTGCCTGATTGTCAGTTGCGACATGGTAATATCAAAACTATATGAAATTTTGAAAAAGTCCTTCTTGACTCCGAATGATGTGATTAGCGCATCACCGTTAAACAAAGAATGTCTATACCATAATCCTCCTTGTATCTTATCAATAGACAAATAAGCCCCTACATTCAACTGATTATACCCTGCTTGTCTTAAAAACATGATATTTGGAGATAAAAACGTAGGATCTACTTTATTATTGCCTCTTTTTAGAATAATTTGTGTTCCTCCATGTAAAGAAATTCGAGTAGGTAAGTTGCTATTTGCCGATTGACCTGTCGCGGTATTACCCACAAATGAAATATCAGGAGTATTCAGATTCTTAAGGCTGATACCGAAATAATATTGTGGATTATAAATGACAACACCTGCTCCTACCGTCAAATAATTTCGCGAATTTGTATTGGGAACTGATTCGCTACTTGGATAAGGGGTACCTCCAGGAGAGATAGGACCATTGATAGGATCAATAGCATCTCCAAACTGAAGCTTGCTCCAATCTAAGCTGAGATTGTTGTAACCAACTTCCATACCTCCTTTTATATAGGTATTACCACGAAACTTAATTCTATAACTATAATATCCGGATATCCCTGTTGATCTTAGTGTTCCTTCTCCAGCATTATCTGTTAAAACCATAAAACCCAACCCACTATTTAGTTTTCTAATAAACTGATCATAAGAAACTGAATACGTGGTATAGATATTAGGTAGTGCTGGCCATTGATTCCTATAATTTAATTGAATTAAAGGGCTTATGGTATTTCCAGCCAATGCAGGATTTAATTGCAGGTGAGCATTGTAAAATTGACTATATATTGGATCTTGAGATTTTAAAAAAGTTACATTTGATCCCAATAAACAAAATAGGGCTATACAAACCATATTATGAAACCAGGTTTCATAATTATTTATGTTTTTATTTGATTTTAGCTGTTTCATTAACATTTGATATACAATACAACAACAAAGATGCTCGTTTTATCCAAAAACGTTTAGGATTTTAACAATATTTTATAATACTAAAACCAATTAACGTTTATATTGTATTAAAAAATGTAAATTTATCAAAAATTATGTACAATTCTTTAAAACTTCGTTTGTTTTTGACCGCTTTTGTCGGGCTGGCTACATTTTCTATTATACAAGGTCAAGAAACTAAATCATTTAGTTACCAGATAAATTGGTTATCTACTAGTACTGATCAATCTTTGGAATACTTAAAAATAGATGGAGGCATACAAAATGAACAACTCCCTGAAACTCAATTATTCCTAGATAATAGACCAGTTTCTAAAAGTATATTGACAAGTAGTAAACTCTTACCAAGAAAAACTGAAATAATTAAAGTATCTGATCTTCTAAAATCAAAAATTACAAATACTGATTTTTCAGTTTGGGCAAATATAATTGAAACTAAGGGTCAGTATCAGCTGAATACAGCAGTCCTACCATTTAGAAAAACAAATAATGGAGAAATAGAAAGATTATTAAGTTTTGACATTTCAATAACCACTGAAAGAGTCACTTCGTCAGGAAATAGAAATCCTACTACTTTTACTTCAGTTTTGGCAGATGGCGATATATATAAAATCAGTGTAGACAGAACAGGCATTTTCAAAATAGATAGAGCGTTTTTAGAATCAAAACTTGGAATAAATGTGTCTCAAATAAATCCAAAAAAAATAAAAATATATGGTAATCGTGGTGGCCGAGTTCCTGAATTGAATAGTTTTCAGAGAAAAGATGATCTAGCCGAATTGCGTATATTTGTATCAGGTGAAAGCGATGGAAAATTTGATGCCAATGATTTTATTTTATTTTACGCAGAAGGTGCTGACATTTGGAAATATAATGAAGCAAATAATTCATTTACATTCGATAAAAACATTTACGATAACAATAACTTTTACTTTATAAAAATTGACAATCAGGATGGTCTGAGAGTTGACAAGTTGCCATTGGTTACAAATACGGCTGATTTTGAAACAAGTGTGTACGATATGAGACAACGAGTAGAGGATGACTTAACCAATTTGCTCGGAAGTTTTACAGGTGCAGAAGGTACAGGTAAAGAATGGTATGGTGACTATTTTAAAACAAGTAGAGAAAAGACCTACAATTCAGAATTTGATTTTAGTGGTTTTAATACATCAAAATCAGTAGAAGTAGACATGATATTTGCTGCTAGAAGTAGATCTACAACAAGTGTTTCACTAGAGGTAGGTAGCAAAAAAATAACAAAAACCATTGGGTCAGTTAACATACTATCAGCAGAATCTTTGTATGCTCAAAAAACACAAATCAGAGAATCATTTTTAATATCAGATGCTAACCCAATAGTTAAAATCAACTTTCCATCCACTGCATCTGAGTCTGAAGGATGGTTAGATTATTTACAAATTGTATCATCTAGATCTCTAATTTTGAATAATACGCAGGTACCTTTCAGAAGTAGAGAAACTAAAAATGTTAACACAGCAAGTTTCTCCCTACAAGGTTATACCAATCAAGTTATTTGGGATGTGACAGATCCATTTGAGCCAAAAGAAGTGACAGTATCTGGTAATAAATTAGTTTTTAATACCCAATCAACTCTTAAAGAATTTATAGGACATAATAATTTAACGGGAGCATTTGAGCCAATTGGTTTGGGAAAAATAACAAATCAAAACCTTCACGCTATGAAAGATGAAGAAATGATCATTGTCTATCATCCTACATTTAAAGATGATGCCTTACGACTTGCCCAGCATAGATCTACGCATTCCAACCTGAAAGTAATAGCAGCCAATGTCAATGAAGTTTACAATGAATTCAGTAGTGGCAGAGTAGATCCAGGTGCTATCAGAGATATGTCCAAATTATTATTGGATCGTAATCCAAATTATAAATATCTACTTTTGTTCGGAGATGGTTCGTATGACTACAAAGGAACTGTCAATGGGTTAAATAATGAAAACTTTGTCCCTGTCTATGAGACAGATCAGTCTCTAGATCCAATAGAAGGCTTTCCATCTGATGATTTCTACGGTTTATTGGGTGAAACTGAAGGTGTATTGTTAGTAGGTGGGTTGGACATTGGTGTAGGAAGACTTCCTGTAAAAAATGTAGAAGAAGCCAAAGTAGTGGTAGATAAAATCATTCATTACGAAACATCTACTGAGGTATTTGGAGATTGGAGACTGAGAGTAGGATACACAGCTGATGATGAAGACACTAATACACACATTCGAGATATGGATTTAATTGCTAGAGCTGATGAAGATAGACACCCTTTGTACAATCAGCAAAAAGTATATTTAGATGCATATCAACAAATATCAACAGCAGGTGAAAATAGATTTCCTGAAGCTAATAAAGCACTAAATGACAATATATTTAAGGGACAACTTTCTCTTACTTATCTTGGACATGGCGGACCACTTGGATGGTCTCAAGAAAGAGTATTAACTGTGCCTGATATACAATCATGGAATAATTATAATAGTATGACCATCATGGTCACCGCAACATGTTCGTTTGCAGCATATGATGATCCAGCAGTGGTGTCTCCTGCCGAATATGCGATGTTAAATCCTAAAGGTGGAGCCATCGGTCTATTTAGCACTACAAGAGCCGTTTATACAACATCAAACAAAGATCTTACAGATGCTGTTAATGAACTCATGTATAAAAAAATAAATGGCCAAGCTCCTACTCTTGGTTATATTCTGTCAACAGGAAAAAATAAGTATACATTAGATTTCTTCAGAATTAACTCTCGCAAATTTGCTTTGATAGGTGATCCTGCCTTACAAGTTGCGATGCCAAAATACAATGTAGTTACGACATTAATCAACCAAAAGGATGCAATCAATAGCACTGATACTATTAGTGCGCTCGAGAAAGTAACTATAGAAGGATTCATAAGTGATGATTCTGGAAAAGAAATAACTTCTTTTAATGGTACTATTTTCCCAACAATATTTGACAAAAAAGCCACTTTGACAACTTTAATGAATGATCAAAATTCTCCTAGGTTTCCGTTTACACTTTATAAAAACACTATTTTTAAAGGTTCGGCATCTGTGGTTAATGGGAAATGGTCATTTAGTTTTTATGTGCCAAAAAACATCAATTACTCATTTGGGAATGGTAGAATTTCTTATTATGCCAAAGATAATAATAACGTAGATGCTGGTGGCGTGTTTACGAATATAATAGTTGGAGGGTCCAGCGATAAAGGATTTGCTGATGATTTGGGTCCAGAGTTGGATATATTTATGAATGATGAGAGTTTTGTATTTGGTGGTATGACTAATTCTGATCCAATACTTCTTCTCAATCTTTCAGATGACTTTGGTATAAATGTCACAGGAAATGCTGTAGGCCAAGATATAACAGCTATTTTAGATGGTGACAATCAAAATATTTTCATCTTAAATGACTTCTATGAAGCTGAAAAAGACAATTTCAGAAAAGGAAAAGTTAGATTTCCACTTAATAATTTGTCAAAGGGTACACATAATATTGTAGCAAAAGCTTGGGATATAGCAGGTAACTCTGCCGAAAAACGTACTGAATTCCTAGTAGCTGAGAGTGGAGATGATGTTTTAAAGCATGTACTTAACTATCCAAATCCTTTCACCACACATACATTATTCCAATTTGAGCATGATTTAGTCAATACAGAACTAGATATTGTGGTCAATATTTACACAATCACAGGAAAATTAGTAAAAAGTGTGGTCCAAACAAAATATTCTTCAGGATTTAGAGTTAATGATATCGGTTGGAACGGTAGAGATGATTTTGACTCTAAACTAGGAAGGGGTATCTACCTCTACAAAGTAAGTATTCATTCAAAAGAACTGAACCTAACCAGAGAAAGTAGTTTTGAAAAATTAGTAATCCTTTAAAACCTTATTTTCATCTTTTTGATAATCAAAAATGGCAATATACATAATTATATGCAACATCCATTTTCTGGAAAAACAAAAAAATGAATTACACTTTAAAAAATTAACAAATATAATTTTGTAATATTGCGCTGTTTTATAAAAAATGAGTATGAATAACATGTTTAAATACCTTTTGCTTTGTGTAGTAATCATATCACCTTTATTGGTTAAAGGTCAAAGCGTCTTTGACCCAGCAAAGTTTTGCGTAACCGATAATAATGGGGACTGTATTTCCAATACATTATTGACTGCGGTGCCATTCTTACGTCTTACGCCAGATGCACGAGCTGGTGCTATGGGTGATGTAGGCATAGCATTAGACCCTGATGCTAACTCCATGCACTTTAATGCTTCCAATCTTGTATTTGCAAAGGATGAGTCGGGTTTTTCGTTTACATATACTCCATGGTTGAGAAATCTTAATCTTGATGATATCTTTTTATTATACATCTCAGGATTCTATAAGCTAGATGAAAATCAAGCAATAGGTGGAGGTATCAGGTTCTTTTCATTAGGTGATATAGACTTTACAGATATTCAAGGAGGATCTCTCGGTACGGGAAGGCCTAGAGAAGGAGAATTTTCATTAGCATATGCTAGAAAACTTGGTGACAAACTATCAGCTTCATTAACTGGTAAATATATATTCTCTAATCTTGCATCTGGACTTAATGTCAGTGGACAAGATATCATAACCGGAACAGCATTTGCTGCAGATTTTGGCCTTAATTATAGAACTAAAACCAATCTTGGTGGATACAAAGGTGAGTGGTCTTATGGACTATCATTGACAAATATTGGATCTAAGATATCTTATACAAGAGACAATATCGTGAGAGACTTCATCCCATCAAATTTTGGATTAGGTACTGCATTAAAATTAGATTTAGACCAATATAATAGTCTAACTATTGCTTTGGATTTCAATAAATTAATGGTTCCTACTCCAATTGCAGCATTTATCAGAAACTCTGATGGAAGTACTGATCCAAACCCAGAATGGGATAAAAACAATAACAAAATTGCAGATTACAGAGAGAAAGCACTTTTCTCTGGAATGCTTGGTTCATTCGGTGATGCACAAGGTGGTGTTAGAGAAGAATTAAAAGAAGTTTCTATAGGACTTGGTCTAGAATATTGGTACGACAAGCAATTTGCATTCAGAGGTGGATACTATTATGAAAGTGCAGAAAAAGGAAATAGAAGATATTTCACAGTAGGTGCAGGTATCAAGTATAATGTATTCGGTATTAACCTTTCTTATCTAATACCTACATCTGTAATACCAAATCCGCTAGACAATACATTGAGATTCTCATTATTATTTGATTTCTCAGTTTTTAAAGCTGATGAATAAGCTCTAAATTGTTACATAAACACATAAAAAAAAGGTCAGTGCAAAAACACTGACCTTTTTTTATGTCATGAAATCTAATTTACATTATTAAACATCATCGTCATCATCTTCTTCACCTTCAACATCTTCGACTGCTTTATTTAGGTCTTTAGTTGCTTTTTTGAGCTTCAGGATATCGTTATTATTTTCCTTGTCTACTTTCGGTTTGGACAATGACTCTTTTGGAGTATCAGAAAAAGTAAATCCTTTTGCATCAGTACCGATGTAGATAGTATCTCCCGCACCAAATGTACTTCCTAAAACTAATTTTGCAAGTTCATTTATGATTTCTCTTTGTATAACCCTTGCCATTGGTCTCGCACCAAACTGTGGTTCATAACCCAAATCTGCTAATAAATCCATTGCCGAATTGTCAAATGAAATACCTATCTCCTGCTTTGCCAGATTTTTAGTCAATTTTTTGATCATCAATGTGGCTATTTGTTTGATCTCGACTTTGCTCAGTGGCAGGAACATGATTTTTTCATCAATTCTATTTAGAAATTCAGGTCTAAGGTTTTCCTTGAGTGCTTCGAAAACTTCTATTTTTGTTGTCTCAATGATGTCTGCTCTATGCTTATCACCCAATGCGTCTAGATCTTCAAAATTTTCAAGAATCAATTCTGCACCCATATTGGATGTCATAATGATGATCGTATTCTTGAAGTTTGCTATTCTTCCTTTATTATCAGTGAGTCTCCCATCATCCAATACTTGCAAAAGAATATTAAAAGTATCAGGGTGGGCTTTTTCTATTTCATCTAGTAATATAATGGAATAAGGTCTCCTTCGCACTGCTTCAGTCAATTGTCCACCTTCATCATAACCCACATATCCTGGAGGCGCACCCACTAATCTAGAAACAGAATGCTTTTCTTGATATTCACTCATATCTATTCTAGTGATGGCATGTTCATCATCAAATAAAACTTCAGCGAGCGCTTTTGCAAGTTCAGTTTTACCCACACCCGTCGGTCCCAAAAAGATAAAGGAACCTATTGGTTTTTTATCATCTTGAAGCCCTGCTCTACTTCTTCGCACAGCATCTGCTACTGCTTCTACTGCTTCACTTTGACCGATGAGTCTTTGACCGATTTCTTCTTCTAAACTCAAGAGCTTTTCACGTTCACTTTTGAGCATTTTTGATACTGGTATTCCTGTCCACTTACTGATGACATCGGCTATATCATTGGCAGTGACTACTTCATTAGTAAATCTACTGTCTTCAGGTAATTGATCCAATTTTTCATTTGCCACTTTCAACATGGCATCTTTTTCTTTCAAGTCGCCGTAACGTATTTTAGCTACTTTTTCGAAATCACTTTCACGTTCTGCTTTTTGTGCCTCATATTCTAATTGCTCTATCTGCTTTTTGATATTTTGGATAGTATCTACAATCTCTTTTTCAGATTGCCAAGCTGCCCTGATAGAATCAAGTTTTTCTTGTGCATTGGCTATTTGCTCTACGATTATTTTGAGCTTTTTTTCGTCATTTTCCTTTTTAATAAATTCTCTCTCAATCTCTAACTGACGGAGTTTACGATCTAATTCGTCAATTACTTCAGGGACAGAATCAAGCTCCAATCTCAACTTCGCAGCCGCTTCGTCTATTAAATCTATGGCTTTATCTGGAAGTTTTCTCTCAGAAATATACCTATGAGACAATTCTGCAGCCGCTATCAACGCTTCATCCAGTATGTCTATTTTGTGATAAACTTCATATTTATCTTGGATACCTCTTAATATAGAAATAGTATCTTCCACAGATGGCTCATCTATGGTCACAGTCTGAAACCTTCTTACTAAAGCCTTATCATTTTCAAAATATTTTTGGTATTCGTCCAATGTAGTTGCCCCAATAGTTCTCAACTCACCCCGCGCCAGAGCTGGTTTTAAAATATTGGCAGCATCCATCGCTCCTTGTCCACCACCTGTCCCTATCAATGTATGAATCTCGTCAATAAATAAGATGATTTCACCATTAGAATTGATAACTTCGCTAATTACAGCTTTTAATCGTTCTTCAAATTCTCCTTTATACTTGGCACCAGCAACCAACGCAGCCATATCAAGTGTGAAAATTTGCTTTGTTTTAAGATTCTCAGGGACATCTTGTTTAACTATTCTCCAAGCTATGCCTTCTACTATGGCGGTTTTACCAACACCTGGATCACCAAGTAAGATAGGATTGTTCTTTTTTCTTCTTGATAAAATATGAAGTATTCTTCTAATCTCTTCATCTCTTCCTATGATCGGATCCAGTTTGCCATTTTCAGCAAGCTCATTCAGATTGACAGCAAATTTTTTGAGAGAGTTATATTGATTTTCAGCATTTTGATCAGTAACCTTTTTGCCTTTTCTCAATTCTGTAATAGCTGCTTTCATCTTTTCAGAAGTAGCACCTAAATTCTTAAGAATGGTGGCTGCCTTGTCATTTCCTTCTATCGCACCCAGCAACATGAGCTCTAGTGTTATGAACTCGTCTTCGGTCTCTTTTAGATATTTTTTTGCTACAGCAAGTGCTTTGTTTGCATCACTAGTGAGAAACTGTTTGTCACCGCCTTGTACCTTTGGGTATTTCTCCAACTGAACATTAAGATCCCTTTTGAGAATGGCCATATTTACGCCCATTTTACTAAAAAGAAATTCTGCTAGTTTTTCGTCAGTCTCAATGATACCTTTTATAAGGTGAACTGTGTCCACACCTTGTTGCTCCATCGAGCCAGCCAATTGTTGTGCTTTGAGAATTGCTTCCTGAGCGTTTATGGTAAAATTATCGTATGTCATTGTTTAAAATTGAATTGTGTAAATGTAAATTTTTTATTTGAAACTTCTATAAACTATGAGCAAAAATTCAACCAAGTGAAAAACTATGTCAAAATGGCATAAAATTCATCATATTAACCAACAAAATGTCATAAATACTTTAAGTATTCTGACTTTAGTAATTACGTTTCACCCAATTCCTAAACATCTTCATAAATAAATATGCCTAGTTGATTAAAAAAAATCAAAACAGATAATATTTTACAAATCCACTTACTTTTGTATAGATAATATTTTAATATATTTGCGGCCTCAATATAAATTTTAGCTAAATGAAGGTTTTCTCTTTTTTATTTTTTATTGCTTCTTTAACTACATCACTATCGATAGAAGCTCAAAATTGGACTTTGACTAAAGAAAGTAAAATCACTGAGAAAGGAGTCAAGGATATCATTCCGCAGGTATTCACCATTTATGATATGGACGATCAAGAAATGAAATCATTACTTTGGTCAGCTCCAAGAGAAGAGAATGTTGATGTAAGACAGTCTAATGTCATAATTAATATTGGTTTACCTAATGGAAATACTGAGTCTTTTAGAGTAGTTAGATACCAAATGATGGAACAAGAACTGTCATCTAAATATGACGAAATAAGAACATTTTATGGTATTTCTTTGATTGATGCATATAAGTCAGTCAGAATAGATTACACTATACACGGATTTAGGGCTGTCATTTCATCACCTGAAGGGAAAATATTCATAGATCATTACCAACGAAATGACAAAAACACAAAAATCGTTTATTATAAAAAAGACTACAAAAAAGTACCAAGTTGGGGCTGTAGCGTGGAGTCACACAATGAAGGTAATAGTAGACCTGATATCTCAAATGGCTTACGTATAGGCGACTGTCAACTTAGAAGTTATCGTCTAGCTCAAGCCACCACCGGTGAATACAGTCAGTTTCATGGGGGAACACCAGCTGGAGTTATGAGTGCGGTAATTACTGCTATAAATAGAATCAATGAAGTATACGAAGCTGAAGTAGCAGTAAGATTAATACTAGTCGCAAATACTGATCAGATTTTTTATTATAATGCAGCAACTGATCCATACACTAACAATGATGGTGGGACAATGTTAGGAGAAAACCAAACGACATGTGACAATGTCATAGGTAGTGCAAATTATGATATAGGCCACGTCTTTAGTACTGGTGGCGGTGGTGTTGCTTACTTAGGCTCTGTATGTAATAATTCCATAAAAGCTGGTGGAGTGACAGGCTCAGGATCACCAGTGGGAGATCCCTTTACGATTGACTATGTAGCTCATGAAATGGGGCATCAATTCGGTGGTAACCATACACAATTTAATAGTTGTAATAGAAGCAATAACTCAGCAATGGAGCCAGGTAGTGCCTCCACAATTATGGGATATGCAGGTATTTGCGCACCAAATGTACAAAGTAACAGTGATGCATATTTCCATGGAAGAAGCCTTCAAGAGATGAAAAATTTCTTACTTGCTGGTGGTGGCAATTGTGATCAAATAGTCTCGAGTTTTAGTAATAGTGCGCCTTCTGTAACTCCACAACCAAATTATACCATACCACGATCTACACCTTTTGCCTTAACATTAGCAGCAACTGATCCCAATAATGACCCTATGACATTTGCATGGGATCAAATGAATGCCTTCACTGCCACTCAAACAATGCCACCAACCGCTACGAATACTTCAGGGCCTGTTTTCAGAAGTATTGACCCTAGTACTAGCCCAACTAGATATTTTCCAAATCTTACCACAATATTAAGTGGCTCGACTGCCAATACATGGGAAGTGGTTCCTTCTGTAGGAAGGAGTATGTCATTCCGTGGTATTGCGAGAGATTTCACAGGTGTTGCAGGTTGCAATTCTGAAATAAACCTTACGGTGACGACAGTAGCAGCAGCGGGACCATTTACCGTAACTTCTTTTAATACTACATCCACATGGCTAGAAGGAGAAACTAGGACTATTACATGGAATGTGGCAGGTACAACAGCAAATGGAATAAATTGCAGTAATGTAGATATATTATTATCATACGATGGCGGACTTACCTATCCAGTTACATTGATTTCTTCCACACCAAATGATGGGTCTCAAGATATTACAGTACCATCAGGCACAACTACGACTGCAAGAATAATGGTAAAAGCCAATGGAAACATATTTTTTGATGTAAATAATGCAAATATTACAATTATAAATGGTGCTCCAAGTTTTTCAATAAGTACAACTCCAAGTTCTATCTCGATGTGCCAAGGTCAATCCAATAGTGTATCGATTAACCTAGATGCAATATTAGGATTTAACAGTCCGATAAATCTATCTTTAAGTAGCTTACCGACAGGACTAACTGGATCTTTTTCTAACAATCCCGCCACACCTGGGTCAAATACATCACTCCTTTTTACAAATACCAATGCAACTTCTGGTACTGTATCTGTAACAGTAACTGGAACAAGTGGATCAATCATAAAAACAACAACCGTGCAAGTAAATTTGACATCGCCAGTAGATGTTATTCAACCAAGTTTAATTGCACCTGATAATGCAATCACAAATGTACCCTATAGACCTGATTTTAAATGGACAGCTGTAAATAATGCTTTAAGCTATGAAATACAAATTACAAGAGACATTAATTTTAACAATGTAGAAGTCATTGCAAATAGTATATCTACCAGTTATACATTAAACCAAAACTTGGAAGGAATATCGATATATTACTGGAGAATAAGAGGTACTAATGCTTGCAGTGTAGGTTCTTGGTCAGATGTCAGATCTTTTGAGACAATTCCATGTATGATATATAATGCTAATGATCTGCCTATCGTTATCTCAGAAACAGGAACACCGACCATAAACTCAAATATTGCAATATCAGATAAAGGTATTATTAATGATTTAGATGTTATTAACGTACAAGGCACGCATTCATATATGGACGATCTTAGGTTCACATTATTTGCCCCGGCTGGTAGTAATTCAATTATTTGGAACCGACCATGCAATGGGGAAGATGATTTCAATATTAATTTTGATCAGTCTGCAACAAGTTCAAATTGGCCATGTCCACCAATTGATGGTGGAACTTATATCCCTTCAAATTCTGTAGCATTATACAATGGTCTTCAATTAAAGGGAACTTGGCGATTAAGGGTGGAAGATTTGGCAGATCAAGATGGCGGTAGTCTTACAAATTGGGGTGTAAAAACTTGTTTAACTAACTTTTGCAGACTCACAGTAAACAATCCTCACCCTTCTGGTACAGGTAGTTTATTTGCTGCTATCAATTGTGCGGCAGCAGGTGATACCATTAGATTTGCTCCATCCGTCATGAATGATACCATCTTGCTCGGCAATCAAAATCTCATAGTAGATAAAAACCTTGTTATCGAAGCAAATATTGCAAATAATATTCATGTAATGTCGAATAGTGCGAACGCCACAATCGTTGTTAATCCAGGTATAACCCTAAAAATGGAAGGATTACATATACATTCATCTAATGCAGGAATTGGTGCAATTAATAATTTTGGTGTATTGACTCTTGATGATGTAAGTACCTATAAGTGGCCAGGAACATCTACATCGACTATTCAAAATCAAGCGGGTGCATCGACAAATTTAATTGGCAATTGCAAGATAATTTCTGAATAATACAACTGCTAGTTGCATAGATTATCTACATGAGCAAATGCTGGACGATAACCCAGTTTTGCAGATTCTTTGATGTCTTTACATGCTTTTTTATGGTCTAAAAGCTTAGTATAAGCGTTAGCACGATTAAAATAGGCTTCTGCGAAATCAGATTTTTGATGGATTGCTTCAGAAAAATCATCCAAAGCTTTTTCATACTGCTTTACTTCTAGATAACTAATGCCTCTTTGGATATAATATAGTTCGTTATCTGAGTCAAGTTTTAATAAGTGTGAATAGTCCATCACTGCATCTTCGTGCTTACCGAGTTTAAAGGAAGTAAGTGCTTTATTTTGCAAAGCAGCTTGGTGGTCAGGTTTTAATTGTAGACAAATAGCAAAATCAAGCAATGCAGCATTTAGGTCTTCCATCATTAACTTAGCAAAGCCTCGCTGTTGATATAATTCGGCATCTGCAGGATTTCTTCTGATCCCATTTGTCAGTTCAGAAATTGCTTCGTTCCACTTTTCTAGTTTTAAATATATTTTTGCTTTTTCAGCAGAAGAAATAGATTGATCTGGTTTTAAGTCTGATGCCGCATTCAAATCTGCCAATGCATTCTGATAATCCTCTTTTTTAGATTTACAAATTCCCCTATTCAGATAGACAGAATATGATTGTTCCCCCATGGTGATTGCCTTTGTAAAGTCGTTAATCGCCATTTCATAATTGCCAACTTTCATATATGCAGTACCACGGTTTACAAATGCCTTGGTCAGTGTCACATCCTTTGTAATAGCCTGCGTTAGGGTAGATATTGCATTTTGGTGATCTTCTAGCAATAATTGGGTATAACCTTTAAATAGATATGCTTTTGCAAATTCTGGATCTAAAGTTATAGTTTGTTGAAAATCAGCTAATGCTCCTTGAAGATCTTTTAGATTTATTTTGCAATTACCCCTATTATAATATGCTTTTATATAATCGGGATCAGCTTCAATGCATCTAGAATAAAAAGATAAAGCTAATTCATAATTTTTTGCATTGGAATATTCAACGCCCTTATTATAGTTTTCTACTGCAAGACTATTGGTTGAAGTTTGACTTCTTAAATAGAAATTACAAAAAATTAAAAATGAAAGACATAAAATCTTACTAAACATCTATATTGAATATATGGAAAATGATATAATTTGACTACAAAATCAACTGGCAATTGGCAAAATAAGTAAGTAAATTACATCTCTACAAAGATCAAAAATCTTACCAAGTTCATTTCAAGATACGAACGAAGCGTTTACACTGAACCTTTACTGCTTACTATTGTTTCGCAAAATTGGTTAATTAAATGATAATTTGATTACTTTTGAGCACATATTTTAATACACTTAACGAAATTCATGGCATACCCTAATATGGAAGATGAAAAGCAAATTGATCCTACGGCATCCGAACGCAAAAAGGATCATATAGAATTAGCTTTTAGATCCAAAGTATCGCACCACAAGATTGATCAGAGATTTTATTACGAACCAATATTATCGTCTCATCCTGAGGATTACAGCAATCTAGCACTTACTTTTTTGGGCAAATCCTTTGGCGCACCTATTTGGGTTTCCAGTATGACAGGAGGAACTGAAATAGCTAAGACCATAAATAGAAATCTCGCTACTGCTTGCGGAGAATATGGTTTAGGAATGGGTCTTGGATCATGTAGACAATTACTCTACAGTGATGAATTTTTAGAAGACTTTAATATTAGAAAATACATGGGTGACCAACCTTTGTATATAAATCTCGGTATAGCCCAAATAGAACAATTATTAGACAATAATGATTCGGTTAGAATTAAAGAATTGATTAATAAACTGGACGCTGACGGTCTAATCATTCATGTAAATCCGATGCAAGAATGGTTGCAACCTGAAGGAGACCGCTTTCGTCAATCACCTATAGACACTATAAAAAGAGTAATTGATATAGCTGATTTCAAAATAATCGTAAAAGAAGTAGGTCAAGGTATGGGGCCAGCAAGTTTAAAATCCTTATTAGCTTTACCACTAGAAGCTATAGATTTTGCTGCCAATGGCGGTACAAATTTTGCTCTACTTGAAATCTTGCGTTCATCCGAGACAAAAGCAGAAAATTATAATAATTTAGCTCATCTTGGACACAGTGCCGAAGAAATGATTTCCTTTACCAATCAAATCTACAAAGAATCTCCCTCATCAGTCATTTGCAAACAAATCATTGTATCTGGTGGTGTTTCAGATTTTTTAGATGGGTATTATCACATTCAAAAGTCCACTTTACCAGCCATTTATGGACAAGCATCTGGTTTTTTAAAACATGCTATGGATTCTTATGAAATCCTTCAAAATTATGTGGATTTACAAATCAAAGGCTTGTCACTTGCCAAGGCTTATTTAACTGCTAAATAGATCATATTAATGCATTCAAAATCAATATCAGGATTTTCTAAATTTTCTAAGTCAGAAAAAATCGAATGGCTTAAAGCTAATTTTTTGAATGAGCATGGCGAAAGTGATGTACTCGCCATATTTCAACAAAACGATGTCGACCTACAAAAAGTAATAGACGGTTTCAGTGAAAATACCATCAGTAACTTTGTCTTACCCTATGGACTAGCGCCAAATTTCTTGATCGATGGGAATTTGTATTGTGTCCCTATGGTCATCGAAGAAAGTTCTGTAGTGGCAGCTGCATCAGCTGGTGCAAAATACTGGCAAGAGAGAGGTGGTTTTAAAACCACTATCCTTGGAACGACCAAAATAGGTCAGGTTCATTTTGTATGGAACGGCGAAAGCTCAAAATTAATATCCATTTTTCCAGAAATAGAAAAAACACTTAGATTAAAAGCCGCACCAATTTGCGAAAACATGGCAAAACGCGGTGGTGGAATCACTAAAGTAGAATTACTCGATTTTACGGATAAAGAAAAAGGTTTGTATCAACTCAGGGTACATTTTGAAACTTGTGACTCCATGGGAGCAAATTTTATAAACTCCGTTTTAGAGAATTTTGCTACAACCTTAGAAGATTATTTTGTAGACAATCCACTTTTTACGGATGCTGAAAAAGATATCAATATTATCATGTCCATTTTGTCCAATTATACACCAGAGTGTGTAGTTAGGGCTGAAGTGTCTTGTCCTGTCAAAGATTTAGGAACATTTGCCAATGGTATGATGGCTGAGCATCTTGCTGAAAAATTCAGAATGGCGGTGCGAATTGCACATATCGATCCATACAGAGCTACTACTCATAATAAAGGAATATATAATGGTATAGATGCTGTTGTCCTTGCCACAGGCAATGATTTCAGAGCCATAGAAGCGGCTGGACATACTTATGCAGCACGCGATGGACAGTATAAAAGTCTAAGCAACTGTGAGGTCGAAAACGGTATTTTTAGATTTTGGCTTGACGTTCCACTTGCTTTAGGAACTGTAGGAGGTCTAACTTCGCTCCATCCATTGGCAAAATTAACTTTAGATATTTTGGGTAATCCGAGTGCTGAACAATTAATGCGGATCATTGCTTCAGTAGGATTGGCTCAAAACTTCGGGGCTGTACGTTCACTTGTCACGACAGGCATTCAACAAGGTCATATGAAAATGCATATGATGAATATACTCAATCATCTAAAAGCAACAGACCTTGAATCAGCAGGAGCGATCAAGTATTTTGAAGATAAAACCGTATCTTTTGCGGGTGTCAGAGATTATATTAGTGAATTAAGAAAATAGGAATTACAAAATATATTTTTTACATAGGCAACATTACACGATTTCATTTCGTTAAGAAAAAAGTCAAACACCTTATGTATGAGATTTCTGCCTTTCCTAGTGATGTTTTTATTCGCATCAAGTATTGTATTTTCACAAAAAGAAACTACAAGTATTCAATCATTTTATCCGTACAAAAATGAGATTGGAATTAATTTTACCAATGTATTGGGAAATGTGCTGAGCCTTAATCCCAATAATGCCAACTCTCCATATGGACTTACTTATCGAAGACACTTAGGAAAAACATCGTTCAGAACAGCATTTAGTTTACAAGTAAATAATGAAAAAAATAGCGATTTTGAAAATGGCTTTTTTGTTACTAGAACGATCAATCAGACGACAAGTCAATTCCGAATAGGCTTAGAAAAACATATAGTACTAAATAAAAGAGTACTTTTCTCTTACGGATTTGACATACTTGGTAAGGTGATGACAGATAATTCTAGCGTACAAGATAGTAATGGTTTTGGGACTGTCACATTTACCAGTAAAGAAACAACTTTCGGTGGAGGTGCAGGGCCAATGTTGAGATTAGAATTCAAAATTTCAGATAGGTTATTTATAAGTTCTGAATGCTCATTATATGGTTTTTATAGCAGCACCACAGAAAATTTAGAATTTGGCAATCAACCGTCAGAGCAAACTAAATCATCAGATTCTAATATTGAATTATTATTACCTCAATCGCTGTTTTTTAATATCTCGTTTTAATTACTATGAAAAAAACAATTTTAACCATCATAATACTATTAGTATATATTGGCACTGTTATTTCTCAAGAATCTAAAGAGAAAGTAGATTCTTCGGTATATGCTGAAGAAGATCAATATGAAGATGATCCATATTTTTGGTCCTATACAAAGGAGATAGGTATAAACTTCACACCTTTAGTATCAAAGCTTATTCCCTTTAATTTGGGCCAGAATGATTCTGGTTTGATAGGTTTAAGATGGAAAAAATATTATTCCACTAGAGCATTTAGAATTAATTTTGGGGCAAATGTCAGCAGTGATGAAATAGACAATGGAAACCCATTTATATATTTAGCATTTGGATTAGAAAAAAGATATCCTATCACTAAAGATAAAAAACTAGCGTATACAAGCGCCTGGGACTTAGCTTTTTCGGTAGAGGGAGAAGAAGGAGAAGGTTTTTTTGGCATTGCGAAAGGCTATGGTTTTGAATATCATATAACCAAAAGAATTTTCGTAAGTACTGAAGCGCAAATGAATTTAGGTATAGGCAGTGAAGAAGGAATCAAAGTAAAATTCCAACTACCAACAGCCATTTTTGTTAATGTGCGACTGTATTAGTGTTAAAATTTTACAAAATGTTGACAATTTAAAATTATTACCATATTTTTGAATCACTTTTTAAAAATCTTTAAATATTAAACATCATGAGAAGAATGTATTTCTTATCTTTTTTGTTGGTCGCATCAATATTTGCTTGTAGCGACAATGAGCTATCAACTGTCACTGAGCCAAAATTAGTATTGCCTGACACGCCATATGCATACAACCAACTTGACCTTCCAGCAGGTGCAAGAATAGCAGGTAACATGAACAATAATTTTGAACTGGTAAATGGAGAGTTGGTCCCTGTTAATACTTCACTAGATATTACACCTTGGGGAGCAACACTAGGTAGAGTTCTGTTTTATGATACTAAACTGTCCCTTAATAATACTGTAGCTTGTGGCACTTGTCACCACCAAGATAAAGCATTTGCAGACGGCAAACAATTTTCAACAGGATTTGAAGGTAAAATCACCACTAGAAATAGTATGGCGATTATAAACCCTATATCTCAAAATAATCTTTTTTGGGATTCAAGATCAAAAACACTTCATGATTTATCACTTCAGCCTGTTCAGAATCATATAGAAATGGGTATGGAAAATCTAGATAGATTGGTAGCAAAACTAGAAGCGACTGATTATTATGCAGATTTATTCAAAAAAGCATATGGATCTCCAGAAATTACATCTGAGAAAGTAGCAAAATCAATTTCTCAATTCGTAGGATCAATCACTTCTAATAGATCAAGATTTGACGCAGGCCAAAATAATGGTTTCTCTAATTTTAATGAGTTAGAAACATTAGGAATGAAAATATTTAATGGTAAAGGCCAATGTAGCACTTGCCATGGTGGCAGTAATATGGCGGCTCAAGATGGTCCAGGAGATCCTTACGGTGGAAGTATGAATGGTTCAGATGATCTACAAGGAGCTACTAACATCGGTCTAGAATTGGTGTACAAAGATAATGGACTAGAAAATGGTAAGTTTAGAATACCAAGTCTTAGAAATATAGAACTAACTGGACCTTATATGCATGATGGTAGATTTAAATCACTAGAAGAAGTTATCAATCATTATAGTGAAGGTATCAAGCCACACAAAGACCTTGATGTAAAATTCAAAGACAACAATGGTAAAGTTAAAACCCTCAATCTTACTAGTATTGAGAAAAAAGCACTAGAAGCATTCCTAAAAACTCTAACAGATAGAGAAATGACGCAAAATCCTAAGTGGAGCAATCCTTTCCAATCATAGGATTAAGTTATAAATATACAAGAGTTAGTCAATAATTTAATTATTGACTAACTCCTTAACATAAGTAAACTATATATCTAAGATTATAAGACGGAATAAATTAATCTACATATATGTTAACAAATTAAATAAACCAATGTAGATACTTAACACTTTACAACAAAATATCATGAAAAAAGTAATCTTAGTTTTACTACTACTACCCATTTTATTAAGTGGTCAAAAACAGGTCAGTGATATAAAATTCGATCTTCCGAGAGATGATCATTATCGCAAAGGATTTATAAAAATAGGTCAAAAAGAGTATTTCATTGAACAAGGTGAAGTAAGCACAAAAATATCTCTTATAAATGGAAATGAACTAAACCTCTTACACGAACTAAAGTTTAGACCCACCGATTCTTATAATAATTTTAACTTAACATCCTACAAAAATAGTAATTCTGGGCTTATTTATGATGGGTCCACTTTATTTGAACTGTATAGAGACTACATATATTTAATAGATATAGAAAGTGGCCAGCAAAAAGAAATAATTGACTTAAAACCATATCAGCTAAGTATTCAAAGCGATTTTGAACATGGAGAAAATTTCTTTTATTTTAGAGCTTTAGGTATAAATGGATGGAGTGGTAATATTAGACTTGACAGGACCACTGGGCTGATTGACACAATCACAACGAATGGTATATTGGCAGATTCAATACTTTATATGATCTCATCAAATAATGACAAATTGCTAATGCATAACCTTGAAACCAACCAAAAAATTGAATATCCTTTCCAATTTTCAAACATTGCATTTATAAAAGAACATGCATCAGACAAAAATACACGTCTGATTATAAAAGATAGTAACGGTATCTACCTTCTAAAAAACGATGAGATTATTACAACGCTTTCTTGTACAATTCCTGATACATGTAATTTTTTATATGTTTCTGACAATATCCTTGCCTATGAAACAAACAATGGAAGTGAGATAATACTTACCGTTAAGGAACTTCAGAATTGTACTATCGTAAATACAACGACTTTTACGCCAAATTTTTTGCAAAAAAGTTTAAGTATTTTTGATGATAAACAGCTATTTAATGAATATTTTATTTTTGGTTTTCAAAACGATTGGCAAGGTGACGGATTATTTTATCTTTACGATATTGAAAATAATTCAGCTACAAATATTGATATCCCAATAGACCTTCCTATTCTGTCAGAGTCTGTACGATATGAAGACAATCTTTACTTTTTGACATCTAATGACTTACATTATATAGGAGGCAGACCTGAATTATATAAGTTGAATCTAAAAACTAAAAGAACGGAACGTATAAGCAGGCAATTAATTTATAAAACATGGGATATTGTCATTGGCGAATTCGATGATAATCGCCAACTAAATGTCTATTGTAGAACAGAAAAAACAGCCTATCTTGACAAAATTGATGATATAAATGAAGAATTATTAAGGATAAAAGAGTTTGATTTGAACAAAAACCATGGCATCTATTCAAGTATCAGTGAAGATTTATGGGTGGACAATAAATACTTTTTTTTAACAAGTAATGCTATTTTTGTCATGGTTAATGATGTAACTTTAAAATTGACAGATATAGATCTTAACTTTCTTGGATTTTCAGCATTTAAGAAAAAAGGGGACTATGTTTATATTTTGACAGGTATTGACAATAAATATTTTGCACTAAAGATTAATATCAATGATTTGAGTTATTCAAAAACTTTATTGTCTAGTGTAAAAATTGAAAACTCTCAAAGAGATGTGACTGAGAATGCAATCATTAACTATAGCGACCCGATAAGCAATAACAATTCTGTTGGATATTATGATTTAGATTCAGAAGAATTTGTGCCACTAACTATTTTAGGTCTTCCAAAAGTAGAAATTAGAAGTGTCAGTGGCAACAGTATTTTATGTTTAGAAGTCTCTGATAATAACAAAAATTGGTGGATTGTGAATACCAAAACTAGAGAAGTAACTTTGACAGAAGTAAAACAAAACACTTATCCAACGCCTTATCCTGACAACACAGGAGGATTTTATATGGAAGGCTGGATATATGATAATTCAGGCGATATATCCTTTAAATATCTTAATGAGAAAGGTAAACTTTCTACCATATTTGAAAATTTCAATTATAATATATTTTATGGTGGCTATAAATTTGATGGGAATGTAAAATCTGTAGCATATGATGGCCTAGATAGTATGATAATAATTTCTACAAAAAATGGGGAAGTAAGAAAAAAAACAATTCCTGATAATGATCTTCTATATTATCAATCATATTTTTGGTATGAGTCAGATAACATTTCTTTTGTAGATATTCGTAATGGTTCTAACTATGACACCTATGTCTTTAATTTTGATACTGAACCCCATAGAATAAGTCAATCAAGTAGAGAAGAGCGACTTTTTAAAGTATTAGAAGGAATAGATTATTCGATTTTGGTTTATTTAAAAAACCAAGAATATTTGACATTTGAAAAATACACATATTCAACAGGCACTTTAGAAAAAATATGGACAGTTAATTCTAGATATGCTAGTTCCATCCTGCGTAATTTCATAAAGATTGATCATTCAAAATATCTCATTGACTTCAATGATCAAATTTTTGGATCCGAACCATGGATATTTGACATTGACTCAGGAGATGCAACAATATTAAAAGACATTCGTCTAGGTTTCTCTTCTAGTAATATAAATGATTTTACTATAAATATACAAAATAGTGATGTTTACTTTTCCGCGATTAAAACTGAAGGAGACAGACAGTTATTCAAACTTGAAAAAGAATTGGTTTCAACAAAAGAAGTCTCTAATCAGAGATCAGACATAACATTATACCCTGTTCCTACCAACAATTATCTAATTTTAGATAACAATTTTGATAATATTTCAATCACAAATGTTTCTGGCAGATTAATTTATCAAATAGAATCATATGCAAAGGGTGATATTATAATGGTAGATAATTTGCCTGAAGGATTGTATTTTTTAAAAGTGCATACAAAAAATCAACCAATTACAACCAAAAGATTTGTTATAACTAGGTTTTAATAAGGTGAAATTACTTAAGATGCTTCAAAACGAACCAATAAATATAAAATCAAATTTTACTAAAATTATTGGATAAATACAAAAAAGGCTCTCAACTTAACAAGTGAGAGCCTTTTTTATTTTGTATAAATGATATTCTTAAATATCTAAGCAAGAGTTTATTAACCATTCAAAGCAGCCGCTCCACCTACGATCTCAGAAAGTTCTTTGGTGATTGCTTCTTGACGAGCTTTGTTGTAATTGACTTTAAGAGCCTTCATTAATTCTTCTGCATTGGTAGTCGCATTATCCATAGCAGTCATACGCGCACCGTGCTCAGAAGCGTGGTTGTCAAGCACAAATTTCTGAAAATTGGTCTGAAGAATACTTGGAATCAATTCATTCAATAATACTTCTTTACTTGGTTCGAAAATATAATCAGCCTTCGATTTACTATCAGAAATATTATCAACATCCAATCTTGCGACTGGCAAAAACTGTACAGCTTTAGGCTCCTGTAATGCAGCGTTTCTAAATTGTCCGTAACAAACATCAATCTTATCAAACTCACCGCTTGAAAAATTATCCATCAACATTTGAGAGACTTGCGATACATTATCAAAACTTAAGTCTGAAAACAAATCTACATAATCCGAAACCAAATTTAGATCAGCATATCTTTTCTTAAGGACATCATAACCCTTTTTACCTACAAATACCAATGTAAGATTACGCGAAGCACGTAGCGCGCTATACTCACCTTCTATCTTGATGATAGCTTCTTTGATAATGTTTGTATTGAAAGCACCACAAAGACCTCTATTAGATGTGATGACTACAATTGCTGCTTTTTTAACCTCCCTTTCTTTTACAAAAGGAGAGTTAATGTCACCATCTAGATTAGAAACAATGTTTTTCATCATTCTGTCCAATCTATTGGCGTATGGTCTCAGCTCTGTGATAGCCATAGTCGCTCTTCTTAGCTTCGATGCCGATACCATTTTCATGGCTTTGGTGATCTGCTGAGTTGACTGGACCGACTTGATCCTTTCTCGTACTTCCTTTAACTTTCCGGACATGCCTTATGGTTTATGGTTAGATTACTTTGTCGTAAAATATTATTTAAATTGACCTGCAACTTCTGCACCTACTCTTTTCAAAGTTGCAATAACTTCGTCAGAAAGGTTACCTTTTCTAAGTGCTTCAAGAGTTGCTGCTTCTGTTCTCTCTAGCGTTGTAAGGAATATATCTTCAAATGCTCTTACCTTATCTACAGGCACACTTCTCAACAAACCTTGTGATCCTAAGTAAATGATGGCTACTTGTTTCTCCACTGATACTGGTGAGTATTGAGGTTGTTTCAAGATTTCCACATTTCTTTTTCCTTTTTCAAGAACAGATTGCGTAGCTGCATCTAGATCAGAACCGAATTTTGCAAATGCTTCAAGTTCACGATATTGCGCTTGGTCCAACTTAAGTGTACCTGCTACTTTTTTCATGGACTTGATCTGCGCATTACCACCTACTCTTGATACAGAGATACCTACGTTGATCGCTGGTCTGATACCGGCATTAAACAAGTTTGACTCTAGAAATATCTGACCATCAGTGATCGAAATCACGTTGGTCGGGATATATGCAGAAACGTCACCTGCCTGAGTCTCGATGATAGGAAGTGCTGTCAAAGAACCACCACCTTTTACCAATCCTGAATTTTTTAATGAATCAGGAAGGTCATTCATATTTTTAGCAATCTCATCGTTGTTGATGATTTTTGCTGCTCTTTCTAGTAATCTTGAGTGAAGATAGAAAACGTCACCTGGGTATGCTTCCCTTCCTGGAGGTCTCTTAAGCAAAAGTGATACCTCTCTATATGCAACTGCTTGTTTTGACAAATCATCATAAATAATCAATGCTGGTCTTCCTGAATCTCTAAAAAACTCACCGATAGCCGCTCCAGCAAATGGTGCATAAAACTGGATAGGTGCAGGGTCAGCCGCAGATGCAGATACGATGGTCGTGTAAGCCATAGCACCACCTTCTTCTAGTGCCTTTAATACTTGTGCTACGGTAGATGCTTTCTGACCTGAAGCTACATATATACAATATACAGGCTCGCCTCTATCATAAAATTCCTTCTGATTGATGATCGTATCGATGGCAATGGCAGTTTTACCTGTCTGTCTGTCACCAATGATCAATTCTCTCTGACCTCTACCGATTGGAATCATTGAGTCAATAGCTTTGATACCTGTTTGCAAAGGTTCTGTCACCGGTTGTCTGAAGATAACGCCTGGTGCTTTTCTCTCCAATGGCATCTCATAAGTCTTACCTTGGATCGGGCCTTTACCATCGATAGGAGCACCCAGTGGATTTACTACTCTACCTACGAATCCTTCACCGACATTGATGGAAGCAATTCTAGATGTACGTCTTACCGTAGATCCTTCTTTGATACCGTCTCCAGATCCCAAAAGTACGACCCCAACGTTGTCTTCTTCAAGGTTAAGTACGATAGCCTGAACACCATTCTCAAACTCCACCAATTCCCCAGCTTGTGCTTTAGAAAGACCATATACCCTAGCGATACCATCACCTACTTGTAGTACAGTACCTACTTCTTCTAATTCTGCTTCTGTTTTGAATCCTGATAACTGTTGTTTCAGTATTGCGGATATTTCATCAGGTTTTACATCAACCATATCTATTATATTTATAATTTTATTTTAAAATGATTTTACGTATTGATTTCCGTTAAACTCTTTTTTGAGTTGGTCTAACTTATAAATGACACTTGCATCATACAATTTGTCACCCACTTCTATTTTGAATCCACCTATTATTGATGGGTCTATTTTTGTCACGATGTCTAATTTATCCATGGTGATGTCACTTGATAAAAGTTTTGCTTTTATCTCATTAAGTGAGACGTCATTAAGTGGTGTAGCAGTCGTAAGAATAACGGTTGAAATTCTATTTAATTCTTTATATTGACCCAAAAAATCTGCTGCAATTTCTGGCATATACATCTCTCTACCTTTCCTTAGAATGATATCAAAAAATGCAGAAGTGGTCTTGCTCAATTTACCATCAAAAATGGCTTTGAAAATGGCAAGTTTTTTATCTGTCTTAACGATAGGGCTTTTCAGTAATAGAAAAAAATCTCTATTCTTTGTAGCATCGTTAAAAGACTCTATATCTTTCAGTACGGTATCGAGTTCATTGCGTTCTCGGGCAAGATCTAAGAGCGATTTTGCATACCTTGACGAAATTCTACTTACAGACATTATTTTTTAATTATATGGTTATTAGTAAGGTGTTGATTAATTCAGGTGAAGATCTTTTACCAATGTATTGACAAAACTTTCCTGTTCTGAATTACCTTTTAACTCCTTTCTGATTACTTTTTCTGCAATAGAAAGTGCCATATTGCCTATTTCGTTTTTCACTTCTGTAATGGCTGCTTTCTTTTGGTTTTCTATATCGTGCATCGCATTGGTAGCAATTTTAGAAGCTTCTTCTTTTGCTTTTTCTCTTGCTTCAGTGATGATTTGATTTTTGATATCTTTAGCCTCTTGAAGAAT